>JBLYYW010000056.1:0-35853 GCA_048550155.1 Acidimicrobiales bacterium
AGCGCACCAGAACGATCAGGAGAAGACTGGCGATGATCAGGACGATCAGCGCCGTGGCCAACCCGTAGACCGCAACACGTGACGCGACGAGGGCTTTGCCGGTGCTCGCCGCCCGAACGGTGTCGACGTAGCCGACGACGGTGGCCGTAGCTCGACCAGCCCAATCGTCGTCGTCCGGACCGGCGTCACTGATCTGCTCCAGAGGCTGGCCGGTTTCACTCATTGGCTCCACAGGCGCCGATGCTATCGACTGCGAGGGTGTTCAGTCGACTTGAACACATTGGGGCAACTCGAAAACCAAGAGCTCTTGGTTGATGAGTACCACCAACTCGAAGTTCGAGCCTCCCTGTTGGACTGCGATTCCCTCGACAATCTGTTCCTCGGGTACCAGCTGAGCAGCGGCCTCGAGACAAACCGGTTCGACAACCGGGGCTGTGGATCCTGCTGGAACCGAGGACCGTTCCAGCAGTTCTTCAGGGAGTTCAGACAGTGTCAGCTCTGGGAGCGCGATGTCATCGGCAACCAACGGCGGCACCGGCTCCTCGGCCTGGGTGAAGTCGGCGGCGTCGTTGCTTTCTGGAGCTTCGCTCGAGCTGTCATCGGACTCCTCTGCCATCTGCGTGCTGTCGACTTCGTCCGCGAGTGCGTCGTCGCCAGATGATCCATCGTCGGAAGAACCTCCTGCGGTAGCGCGTTCCAGCGTCGCCGCTGATGCGGTTGAATCGTCGCTCGAGCTTGCCGCCTCGTCATCGTCCGAGCCGTCCAGGCCCTGCAAGGAAAGGAAACCGAATCCAGCCACCACCGCCACGACTGCTGCGACCGCAGTGAGCCGGCGCAACCGATCGTTCAGTCGCTGGGCTTTCGCAGCCTTGGTTCGGTCTTCGGTCTGTCGTTGAACGCGTGCGGCCGAAAGACTCACCACTTCGGGTGAGTCCATCGCATCGAGAGCTGCGCCGATGTGTTGTACGCGGAGGTTGCTCGGTGCCGGATCGGAGCCAAGCTCGGTGATCGCAGTCTTCGAAGCAGCCAGGTCGACCGAAAGGGCGTCGATGGTTGTGTCGGTGTCGACCGCAAGTTGCTCGAGGTCCAGCAGTTCAGAAGAGTCGAGCTCGCCGTCGAGGAGCGCGGAGAGCTTCTCGGTGGTTTCGTCGACCGGTGCGGGATCGATTGAGGGGTGAGATTCGTAAGGTTCCATGGTTAGTGCGTGGGTCGTCGCCCTTGTTCTGAGCGACGTTTCGGTTCTATGACGCTCCGAGGTTCGGTCTGGTTCCCGAGCGCAGTCGAAAGGTGTTTTCGGCCTCGGGCGATTCGGCTCCGTACTGTGCCTGGTGGGATTTCGAGGAGCTCGGCAATTTCGTTGTAGTCGCAGCCGACGATGTCGCGGAGCACCAAGGGGAGGCGAAACTCTTCCGCGAGCCGGTCAAGGGCCTCTCGCAGGACCATTCGGTCGGTGGTTTGGGCGTCGTGGCTCTGGGTGTTGACCGCCACATCCGCGACGTGGTCAGAGGGGAGTGGCCGACGCTTCCGCCGCCGGATCTCATCGAGGCAGGCATTGGTTGCGACCCGATATGCCCAGGTGGAGAACTTGGAGCGGTTGTCGAACCGTGAGATGCCGCGAACGATCGCCAGAAGCGCTTCTTGACAGCCGTCTGCGGCGTCGGCGTCGTTCCCCATGATGCGGCGACAGACCGAATAGATCCGGTCGTACTCGGATTCGAGCAGTCTATTCATCGCTCGTTTGTCGCCCTGCTGGGCAGCGGCCACCAGCGCGGTCTGTGTTTGTCGTCCTGCGTTCACTCGACTGTGAGTTCGACCAGTTCGAACCGGTTCTGAAGTGCTGTTGATCCGTCGTCCAGGGTGGATTCGGTCTGCCCCTCGAACGTGATCCACACGAGGATGTAGGAACCGGTAACCCCCGCAAGATCCAGCGATCCGTTACCGTCCACGTTTTCCAGGGGGAACGGTCCCGACGACCATCCATCTGGCCCGGGCTGCGCGCTTTCGCCGACGTAGACGTCGGCGTTCCAACCTCGGGTGGGTGAGGTGATCTCCATTCGGGTCAGTACCGACGGATCCTGGAGGGAGACAAGGTATCCGACACCAGGTTTCACTCCGGAGAAGCCGGGCTTTCGGTAGGTTTCGGTCTTCCAGGCGGTCGTGTCGTCGCCGTCGATGGCAGCGCCGGCCAAGTCGTCGTTCTCAGTGTTGTCGCCCAACGGGTCGATGGCTTGGCCTACCGCTACCACCGGCGGTCCAAAATCCTGAACCGGCGTGAGTGACACTGTGTCATCGGCGTCGACCCCCACCTCGCCGTTCTGCTGGGATTGTCCTTGGTCTGTGTCGTCCTGCCCGAAACGATTGATGAGAGCGGCTGCGATCACGACCGCAGCGAGGACCAGGCACAGAAGGAGTACGCCGCCCGCAGAGGGAACCGGAAGTCGTTGGCGGGCAGAGTGGTCGTGATCTGCGAGCTCGTCCGTGAGTTCGCCGGTGATGTCATCGCCAAGTTGGGGAGGTGCCGGCGCAGAGGTGGTGCTGACCGGGTTGCCGGCGGGCCCGGACGACCCGGAGGATGTGTCTGGGGTCGGCGGGGGTGGGCGCAGGTCGATCGTGGTGAGGTCGACCGGCCGGGCCGAACGGGACGTGAGTTCTTCGGAGTCGATTCGAATCGAGGACAGTAGGACAGCAAGTTCCTCGGCGGAGCTTGGTCGATCCTCTGGATCTTGCGCGAGCAGTCGTTCGATCAACCGGTCCAGACTTGTAGGAAGGTCGGGCCGAAACTGGGACAGTCGGGGAGCGTTGTTGACAACTCGGGCCTGTGCGGTGGCGTAATCGTGGCCCTCGTCGAACGGCGGCCGCCCGGCGAGGGCCTCGAACAGCACTACGCCAAGTCCGTAGAGGTCAGAGCGGGCGTCGACTTCGTGACCGAGAACTTGTTCGGGGGAGAGGTACTTGGCGGTTCCGAGCAAGGTTCCGGTTCGTGTGAGGTCGGTGTCCTCGCCCGCCTTGGCGATGCCGAAGTCGGTGACACGAATCCGCCGATCCTCGCACAACATGATGTTGGAAGGCTTGATGTCGCGATGGACCACGCCGCCGGCGTGCGCGACGCTGAGCGCCTCGGCGATCTGGCGACCCATATCGACGACGTCTCGGGCGGGGAGTTTCACGTGCTCGTCGAGAACCGAACGAAGTGTGCGTCCGTCGATGCGTTCCATGACGATCGCTTCGAGTCCGTCGTCGCTTACGGCGTCGTAGATGGCAACGATGGAGGGATGCTGTAGTCGCGCGGCGTTGACCGCCTCCCGACGAAATCGTCGGAGGAAGGCGGCATCGCGGGCCAGGTGGGCATGCAGGATTTTCACTGCCACCGCGCGGCCCAGCGTGTGGTCCTTGGCCTCCCACACTTCGGCCATGCCGCCTGAATCGATATGTGAGCCCAGTTCGTACCGGTGAGCGAGCAGCTCTCCGGTTGTTGCGGTTCGGTATGGGGTTGCGACGCGAGGCGGCTCGTTCACAGCGCCTCCGCAGTGTCGGCGGCGATGGTTTCGGCGGCGATGGTTTCGGCAGCGATGTGCCGCGGAGGCTGTTCGCTGCTCTCAGGGGTATCTCGCACTCCGACCAGGTGTGGACGGTTGGGCGTTGACCGTCGCGAGTTCCGGAACCACCACAAGAGCAGGAACGCCAACGCTGCTCCTGAGATTGCCCAGCCCAGCCCGGGAACAGCGGTTGATCGGATCTGGTAGCGGCTGGTGGAGAGCACTCGGCTCTGGTCAGGGGTTGTGGCGGTGACTTCCAGGGTCGACACGCCAAGTGCGCGCGCCCTGGCGGTCAGTTCAATGGTGGTTTCGCCCGGTGGGATGGCGAATACTTGCCCATCTTGCTCGATCTCCACCCGGTCGCCTCTGAATTGCAGCCGGACCAGACGAGAACTGTCGGCGTCGTTCCTGATCGTCAGCGGCAAGGGTCCTTCGACCGCGGCGAGCGTCAACGACTGAGCCGAGGGGAGGGACACCGTTGCCAGGTCTGAGAGGAGTTCGGCCTTGGCTCGTTCGATGGCGCGGGCCCTGTCGGTCGGATTACGTGTCTTGCTCAGCGAATCGACCAGCAGCTGTTCGAGGGCGGGGTTCTGGACGCCACGGAAGGAGCGGCTGGTTTGTGCCAGCTGCTGCAATTCGGATATCGCCTCTCCGGAATCGAGCAGGTTCTGTTCGGGTCGTTCGGCGGCGAGCAGTGGATTGCGGGGTTGGCTCGTCAATGCGTCGAGGAGTGGAACCGGACGCAACGGTCCATCTTCGGTGAGAGTGGCCAAGAACGCATCGAGCGACTGAGAGTCGAGCACCGGCGCACCTTCACCACCCATGATCACTGCCGAGCTGTCTTCGTTCGCTCTGAGGGACAGGCGGGCATAGAGGGCATAGATATCGCTCGGAACAAACGTGCCGAAACCTTGGGGCGCGGACAGCTCTTCGGTCAATTGCCGATCGGATTGGATGATCTGGAGGCGACCCGCTGCGGTGGTGATCGCTCCGGTGTCGATTTCCTGACTTCGGGTGCTGAGTGCTGCGAGCACCCCGGATTCGATGATGAGCTCTGCGCCCGGTGCGGTGATGTCTGAGGCGAGCATGACGACCTCGGACAGTGGAGACAGCCCCAAGTTGGTCAACCGTTGTGCGGTGGCGGCAAGGCCCTCGGTGTAGAAGCGCCCCTGTTCGATCTCGGCCAGGGCGGAAGGGTCGAGATCGAAGCCGGCATCGGTGATGACCGGTCTGCCGTCGGCGGCGAGGGCGAACTGGTCGGCCAGTGCCTCGTCGCCTTCGAGTTGGGTGAGGACTCCTTCGTCGATCTGTACGGTGAAAGGGACCTCGGGGTAGGTCGACAAGAACCACAGTCCGTCGGAAAGGTCGAGCCCATCGGCGGGGGAGAGGGCGAGAATGACGGCGAAGTCCAGAGTGGCCAACTCCGCTCGGTCTTGGGGGAGCCGAACAACGGTGGAGGACACCGCAGAAACAAGACCTTCGGATGAACGCACCTGGACCGTGAACGGGTAGACACCGGGTCCTGGGAGGTACGCACGATCATCTGCGGCCGGTGAGATGCTTCGCACCGGAATGGTGAGGACAAGATTGCCGTCGACATCGGTTGGCATCTCGGTCAGCGGGATAGCGTCGCGACGATTGAGCACGGTCGTGGTGGGAGCTCCCACGTCACGTTCGCTGTCGATCCGTTGATGGAAAAGCACGCTGAGGAAGAGGTCATCCTGCAATTCGCCATCCCAATCGAGGGTCACATCGATGTTGCCGTCCGATTCGACCGACGCGGTTTGTGCGACGAGACGAACGGTGCCCGGAGACGGTTGGCCGTCGCTGCCGGAGTCCTGTGATTCAGCGGTCTGTTCTTGCGCGAGCACGGTGTTGGGAGCGCCCAGCGCCGTCGCAGCGACGGCCAGAGTGAAAACGGCGCTCATGAACGCTCGGCCTAGCCGATCCATTCGAGCACCACCAGTCCGGATGGTTCGGGCTCGAATCCAACATTGCGGTACAAAGCCAACGCCCGTTCGTTTCGGGCCTGGGTGTTGACCATGATCCGGGTGGCGTGGCGTCGTCGCAGCCATCTGAATGCGTCGTCAACCAACAGACGACCGAATCCTTGACCCTCTGCGTACGGGTCCACCGCCAGACGTTGGAGATACCCCCTCTGACCTGCGAGTCCTGTCACTGCATAGCCCTGCACACCGTCGGCATGGGTAATCACCCGGTAGCGGTGCCGAGGGGTGGCCCGACGGGCCTCTCGTAGCGCCTCCACGTCGAAGCGCCAAAACGGCTCGAACGCCTCACGATCAACCCGAATCACGTCACGTTCGTGCCAACGTCGCCCGGCTCGGAGCTCGTAACCGTCGGGGAGAGCCGAGGTGAAACCGTGGCTGCGGTGTTCGGGTCCAGTCCGTAGATCGAGCGCAAGGAGGTGGAGCTGTTCGTGAATCGTGAAACCGGCCCTGAGGAAGGGTTGTGCATCCCTCTGGGAAAGGGCAGGAGTGACCGCCCGTTGGACGCCGCGTTTGCAGAGTCGAGCCACGACCTTGTCGATGTCGTGGGCGGAGGGCAACATCGATGCCCGCCCCGGACCGACCAAAGCTACGCCGTCGCTTCCCTGCCAGCTGCTGACTCGGACCCGCGTGGTGCTGAGCCCACCGACCAACGAGCGGCCGCCGGGAGCGGACGCGGATGAGGGAACTGCAGCCGAACTCACTACTGACCTAGGGTAGGCGGCTCCCACACACCCTGTTCGTCAACTGGGTAACCTCTGCCACCTGCGATGTACCGTGGAGCTGTGTCTCTTCTGCTGGCAACCAACGATCTGTGCTGGCTGCACGAGGCCGGCCCCCACCATCCCGAGCGGCCCGCCCGACTCGATGCGTTCCGTCGAGGGATCGAAAGGGCCGAATTGGCCGAGGCGGTCACCTGGGTCGAGGCCCCACCGGCTGAGCGAGCTGCGGTCGAACGCATTCATCCCGGAGAGGTACTCGACCGCCTCCAGATGTTGTGCTTGCAGGGTGGGGGACCGATCGACCCCGACACGATCGTCAACGAGGTTTCATCGGATGCAGCGTGGGTTGCCGCCGGTGCCGGCCTCGAGCTGATCCGTCGGCTGGATGCCGGCGAGGGCGATGCCGGTTGGTCCGTGGTTCGCCCACCCGGTCACCACGCCCTGCCCAACAAGCAGATGGGATTCTGCCTCATCAACAATGTGGCCGTCGCAGGACGTTTTCTGGCTGATCGTGGTGAACGTGTTGCGATCGTCGACATCGACGCTCATCACGGCAACGGAACCCAAGACATTTTCTATGACGACCCCAACGTCCTTTTCGTCAGCCTCCATCAATACCCGTGGTATCCCTACACCGGTGCGTTGGAAGAAACCGGATCTGGACCCGGTGTCGGGACCACGGTGAATATCCCGCTTCCCGCCTCGACTGCGGGCGTGGTGTACCGCTCGGCAATCGACGATGTGGTGGTTCCACGTATCGAGAAGTTCGCCCCCACATGGATGCTGATCTCCGCCGGATTCGACGGGCACCGGGCCGATCCCATCACGGACCTGGGTCTCAGCTCTGCCGACTACGCCGACGTCTCCCGAACGCTCATGAACCTGGTACCCGCAGGGCGCCGGGTGCTCTTCCTCGAAGGCGGCTACGACACCGATGCGTTGGCCGCGTGCGCTGGGTCGGTGGCGGCCGCCGCAGTGAACCACGACTATCGGCCGGAACGAGCCACTTCCGGTGATCGTGGGATCGCCGAAGTCGCAGCTGCCAAGCGGCTGCACCTCACTCTGCCCGAGCATGGCTGAATCCATTCAGATTCCAGAAGCAGCACGCAAACTCGGCGAGCTGTTTCACGACGCCGGGTTCGAGCTCTTCGTCGTCGGTGGGGCGGTTCGAGACCGGGTGCTGGGGCTGTCATCGTTCGACGACGACATCGACATGACAACCGACGCTCGGCCACCGGACGTACTGCGCCTGATCTCACCCCTGGCGTCCGCGGTGTGGCGCCAGGGCGAACGATTTGGCACCATCGGCGCGAATGTGTTCGATCGGTCCGTAGAGATCACCACCTACAGAAGTGAGTCCTACGAGGGCCACAGCCGCAAACCCGTCGTTGGGTTCGGCGATGACTTGGAGACCGACCTGAGCCGCCGCGATTTCACGATCAATGCGATGGCCCTCAGTGCTCGGACCGGCGAACTCCACGATCCGTTCTCCGGTGTCGACGACCTCGCTGCGAAGATCCTCCGCACACCTCTGTCGCCGGAGGTGTCGTTCAACGACGATCCTCTCCGCATGTTGCGAGCCGCTCGCTTCGCAGCCCGACTGGGTCTGCGATTCGATGGCGCCGTGGTGGACGCGGCCAAGGTACTCGCCCCGCGAATGGAGATCGTCTCCGGTGAACGGATCTTTGCCGAGATCGAACGACTGCTCGAGTTACCCGATCCGACCGCCGGGCTGGAGTTCCTTTGGCAGACCGGAGTCTTGTCAGCAGCCTTCGACCGAGCACAACTGGCGCCCTATTCGACCGTCGAACATGCGATCAACCGTATGGCCACGGTCGTCCCGGTCGACACCGGCGTCAGGTGGGCAGCCCTCTGTCAACTCACGCGGGTCGAGGTCGACGACTTGGGTGAGCATCTGAGAATGTCGACCGACCGCCGCAAGGACCTCAAGATCCTCACCACCAACCGGATTCCGCCGGCGTTTGACCCGCCGACCCTTCGCCGGATGATCCTGTGGCTCGGTCGAGCCCAGGTGAACCGGGTCGTGGCAGTGGAAATGATCGTAGGAGGGATGCCGGCCACCCACCTCGAGAGCTTCCTGACCGCGTTCAACACCCGAGAAGAACGCGAACCGGCGACCGATCTGGTTTCCCCCCTGTCCGGATCAGACATTCTCGATCTGCTGAATATCGAGCCGGGCCCGCTGGTCGGACAAATCAGGCTCCACCTCGAATCTCTTGCCATCGAGAACGGTCCGCTGACCCGTGATCAGGCGGCCGTCGCAGCCCGCAATTTCCTGGACCGACAATGATGGCCTGCACAACCGTCTCCCGGTTCGGCTGTCCGACAGCACACCGTTAGGCTTGAGACGTGGCCGTCGGCTCGAGAACCGGAAATGCAGGAGTCGTCAGCTACCGGCTCGCACGCCAGCAGGTGGTTGATTCAGTAGTGCAGGGTCGTCGTGATCGTGAAGAGGTGTGCGACGCACAGCCCGAGCTTCAGAGAGTCGCAACGCACCACGCCAATCCATTGTCCGAGCCCTGTCCGATCTGTGACGCTTCCGACCTCGGCGTTGTCACCTTTGCGTTCGGCCCGGGACTTCCGAGCGGCGGCCGTTGCGTGACCGATCTACGCGAGATGCAGCGCTTGCGGCGTCGGGGTCGACCGACCCGCGGATATCGGGTGGAAGTCTGTCGATCCTGCTGGTGGAATCACCTTCGTGAGACCTTCCTCATCAGCGATGGGTTTCGTTCGAGGCGCCTGCTCGGGTGACAGAGACGCCGTGCCGCCGCCACCGAGCTCACCATGAGTCGTAGAACGAGCCGCGGACCTGTTGGCTCGCGACGCCCACACGTCCCGATGCTGGGCTACAACTGTCGACCGCTGTGATTGAACTTCTTCTCCAGCCTCGACCACCGAGGAACCGTCGCCGAAACCCACTGTGGCGACTTCGTCGCGTCGGCTTGCTCGCGGTGTTGGCCTTCATCGGTGCCCTGGCTGCATCCGTGATGGTGTTGTCGACTCAAATCCAGCTTCCAGAGCTCGCCACCCCCGACCTCAGCGAGACCACGTTCATCTGCACGTCTGAGGTGACCGGGCCCTGTACGCGAGACGTTGCGACAGCAACGTTGTCCTCCGAGCAAGATCGCGAACTGGTCACCTACGACCAGATTCCGCCGGTTCTGATCAACGCGGTCATCGCAGCCGAGGACAAGGACTTCTTCGATCACCAGGGAGTGGACCCCTACGGCATCGCCCGGGCGCTGTATCAGGACATCAGATTCGGTGGGACCCTCCAGGGCGGTTCGACGATCACCCAGCAGTATGTGAAGAACAGTTTCCTCACTCCGGACCGGACGCTGGCCCGCAAGATCCGGGAAGCGACCTTGGCCATCAAGCTCGAACGAGAAGCCGCCGGCGACAAGCAGTCCGGCAAGGAACAGATCCTGAACGACTACCTGAACCTGATCTACTTCGGTCGCGGCGCCTACGGCATTCAGGCGGCTTCGCAGGCCTACTTCGACAAGAACGTCGAGGAGTTGAACCTTGCCGACGCTGCCTATCTGGCCGGTCTCATCCGTGCGCCGGAGAGTGCCGATGCCCGAGACAACCCCGAGGAGGCCAAGCGTCGTCGTTCCACCGTGCTCCGGCGGATGCTCGAGGATGGTCACATCACCGAACTCGAGGCCGAGCGGGCCGACAAGCGCACCCTCAACACGATCATCCCTCAGGTGAGCCGGGCTGGTCTCGGCGAAGTGACCGGTTCTGAGTTCGGATCCGAGTACTTCATCGAGGCTGTTCGCCAGCAGTTGGCACAGATCTACCCCGACGGAGGGTTGTACACCCAGGGCCTCAGGGTCTACACCACGCTCGATCACGAGTTGCAGCGCCATGCCTACCAAACCGTGGTGAACGAACTCCCTCCTGAAGACCCCGACAATCCCACCGCGTCGATCGTGGCGATCGATGACCGCGGCCGGGTGGTGGCAATGATGGGCGGCACTGATTTCGGCGCAAGTGAAGTGAACCTCGCAACCGGTCGGAGCGGTGGTGGTTCAGGCCGCCAACCAGGGTCGTCGTTCAAACCGTTCGTTCTCGCCGAGTCGCTCGAACAAGGGTTTTCTGCTCGGTCGTTGTACGCAGCACCGTCAGTCATCGAGATCGAAGGCGCCAACGACGGCGGTGTGTGGCGGGTCAAGGGCGGAGGCTCATCGAAGGGATACCGCGACCTGGTCGATGGACTGCGGGTGTCATCCAACGTGGTGTACGCACAGCTGATGATCGACACCCGCCCCGATCAGGTCGTTCAGATGGCACACAAGCTGGGGGTTGTCGCCGAACTGCCACCGGTGAATTCCCTTGTCTTGGGCGCCGGTGAGGTGTCGGTGCAGGATATGGCATCGGCCTACAGCACCTTCGAACGCGAGGGGGTGGCCCTGGCCCCGGTTCTGATCGAGCGGATCGAGAGCTCCGACGGCCAGGTGGAGTGCTGGTATCCGGTTGAGGGCGTGTGTCAAAGCGGACCGGAGCGTGTGGGGGAACAGGTCATCGACCCCGACATCGCACTGCAGGTCAATCACGCCCTTTCGTTGGTCGTCAGTGACGGAACCGGGCGCAACGCCCAGATCGCCCAGCCTGCGGCGGGCAAGACGGGAACGACCCAGGACGCCCGCGATGCGTGGTTCGTGGGTTTCACCTGCGATCTCACTGCCGCTGTCTGGATGGGTTATCCCGGCGGACCGGGAGAGCCCCCACGTTTCATGGATGAGTTCCGCGGCATCGAAGTGCACGGAGGCGATTTCCCCGCCGAGATGTGGGCCGAGTTCATGACGAGGGCAACCGAGGATTCCGAAATCCCGTGCACCGAACTTCCAACCTCGGACAACTTCGAAGGTCGGGTTCGCAACACCAACCTGTCCACGACCACCACGATCCCGACGTGCCCGGCTCCTGGCGAGGAACCGCTCGATCCGGGCATCGTCGAATGTGTCCCGGCTCCTGCCCCCATCGAAACGGTTCCTCCGACCACGGCAGCACCGGAGGGCTAGCGGGCCCCCTGTGGGAGAACGCGAAGCGGGGTGTATCCTCGTAGAGCTTTATAGGCCCTGCCCCAGCTTGGGGCTCCGGAGCAGTCCGGATCCGTAGGGAGGTTGCTCGAAACATGCGAGCCTACGAACTAATGATCATTTTTTCCGCCGACCTCGATGAGTCGACGGTCCAGACCTCGATCAACAAGATCGCTGGCCAGGCCGAAGACGCCGGGGCTTCGGTGGAGAAGATCGACAAGTGGGGCATTCGTCGCTTCGCTTATGAAATCCAGCACAAGTGGGAAGGTTTCTACGTTGTGCTCGAATTCGCTTCGCCCAACGCTCTCGATGAGATCGACCGGACGCTGCGCCTCGCGGACGATGTGATCCGCCACAAGTTCATCCGACTGCCGCTTGCTGAGGCCCACCGTCGTGGTCTCACTGCAGTCACTGCCTGAGAGGAAACCTCGTGGCTACAGACAACTCGGTGACAATCACCGGAAACGCAACCCGCGAACCTGAGGTTCGCTTCACCGCTGGCGGCAGCCAGGTCGCCTCATTCGGTGTTGCCGTCAATCGCCGGTGGCAAAACCGTCAAACCAACGAATGGGAAGAGCAGGTCTCGTTCTTCGACGTGAGCTGTTGGAACCAGTTGGCAGCCAACGTCGCAGAAACCGTCGGCCGCGGGACCCGCGTGACCGTGCACGGTCGCCTTGACCAACGGTCATGGGAAACCCAGAACGGCGAGAAGCGATCCAAGGTTGAGATCACTGCCGACGATGTTGCGATCAGCCTTCGATGGGCCACTGCCACCGTCACCCGTAACGAACGCAGCGATGGCGGTCAAGGTGGCTATCGCGGCGGAGGCCAAAGCAGTGGCGGAGGCCAAGACGGCGGTGGCTATCAGGGTGGCCAAGGCGGCGGGAACTACAGCAATCAATCCGGGGGCCGAGACTTCGGTGGTGGCGGACAGGACGCACCCCCCGCATACAACCCTGACGAGGAGCCGTTCTAATGTCACGTGCAGCATCGCGCAAGCGCGGAAACCCCAAGGACACCAAACGTCGGGGCAAGAAGAAGATCAGCATCCTCTCGAGCGAAAAGATCGAGTACGTCGACTACAAGGACGTCGATCTGCTCAAGCGGTTCATGTCCGATCGGGCCAAGATCAAGAGCCGCCGCGTCAATGGCAATGACGTGCAGCAGCAGCGCGTTATCGCGAAAGCGGTCAAGAATTCGCGCGAAATGGGGCTGCTTCCTTACACCAATCGTGTCACCACGCAGCGTCGTGGCCGCAGCGATCGCGGTGACGGTCCCCGTCGTCCTCGAGATGACGATCGCCAGCCCGAAGAGACCGAACTACCCGAAGGTGTTGAGGTCGAGGCGGCTGAGCCTGAGGAGACATTCGAGGCCGAGATCGCCACTGAGAACACAGAAGGTGTGGAATAGATGAAGGTTGTCCTACGCGCAGAAGTGAAAGACGTGGGTCGCCGTGGCGACATCGTCGAGGTAGCCGACGGATTCGCCCGCAACTTTCTGATCCCGCAGGGCAAAGCGTTGAAGGCTTCGGCCGGCGTGGAAGCCCAAGCCGAAGCAATGCGTCGTGCCTGGAGCCAGAAGAACGCCAAGGACCGGGAGGCTGCCGAAGAGATCGCCACAAAGGTCGTCTCCAAGCCCATCACGATCGCCGCACGGGCGTCTGCTGATGGCAAGTTGTTCGGTTCGGTCTCGGCGTCCGACATCGTCTCGGCTCTGGCCGAGCAGACCGGCGTCGAACTCGAGCGCAAGATGGTGGCAGACGATCATCTGAAAGAACTCGGTACGCACACGGTGATGGCTTCGCCCCATTCCGAGGTGCAGTTTCCTATCACGGTCGAAGTTGTTGCTGCGTAGCCAGGCCACACCGGGTCAGGGCCTGATCGCCTTCATGGATGCCGAGGCTCGCCGGTTGGTATGAACCCGGTTTTCCACCGCTTCGTACCGATGCGGTGGAAAAGTCCAGGGAAGCTGGGTCCAAAGGTGTTTTCCACAGCTTTTACCCCTGAAACAGGCCTGGTTTTCCACCGCGTTTTGCTGATTGCATAGACCTATGGCCGTAGATCAATCCACCAGACAGCTTCCTCATGATCTGGTGGCCGAGGCGTCGGTCCTCGGAGCCATGCTGTTGAACAAGATGGCCATCGCCGATGTGGTCGAAATCTTGGAAGCCGAACACTTCTATCGTCCCGCGTACGGCCACATCTACTCAGCAATCACGACGCTGTACGCCACCGGTGAACCGGTCGATCCGGTCACGGTGGCCAGCGAACTCACCGCTGCCGGCCTGCTCGATGCGATCGGCGGACCCAGCGTGCTCTTTGCGCTTCAGACCGACGTACCGGCGGTCGGAAACGCAGGCGCCTATGCCCGCATCGTCGAAGAAAAGGCATTGTTGCGGCGAGCGATCGAGGTTTCGAGCGAGATCGCCGAAATGGCGTACGGCGTCCCCGACGATGTCGCCAAGATGATCGATGAAGCCGAAGCCCTCATGTACGAGGTCGGGCAACGGCGCATCACCGGAACGACTGTCGAGATCAAAGACCTCCTGAGCGAGAACCTGGATCGCCTGGAGGCGTTGTATGAGCAAGGTGACGCCATCACGGGAATGCCAACCGGCTTCGTCGACCTCGACAAGCTCATGGCCGGGCTGCAGAAGAATGCCATGTACGTGGTCGGCGCCCGGCCGGGAATGGGAAAGACTGCGTTCCTGCTCGGGTTGGCAACAAATGCCGCCAAGGCCGGGCATCCGGTTCTGTTGTTCTCACTCGAAATGTCGAGTCTCGAGCTCTCGCAACGGATCTTGTGCTCGGAGGCGAAGGTGGACTCGACCAGGATCAAGACCGGGAACCTCCACGAGGACGATTGGACTCGAATCGCCCATGCCACCGGGACACTGGCCGAGACGCCGATCTTCATCGACGATCATCCCCAGACCTCGATCATGGAGATACGAGCGAAGGCTCGTCGACTGAAGAGCACGATCGGTGATCTTGGCCTGGTGGCGGTCGACTACATCCAGCTGATGAGCGGAAGGGCCAACAGCGAGAGTCGGCAACAGGAGGTGTCCGAGATCAGTCGGAACCTCAAGATCTTGGCCCGCGAACTCGAGTGTCCGGTGATCGCGCTCGCCCAGCTCAACCGTAAGTTGGAAGACAGAGCGGACAAGCGTCCGATGCTGAGCGACCTCCGGGAATCTGGATCGCTCGAACAGGATGCCGACGCTGTCTTCTTCCTCTACAGGGACGAGCAATATCACAGTGACTCTCAGGACGCCGGCATGGCTGAAGTGATCGTTGCCAAACACCGAAGTGGTCCGACCGGCACCATCAAGCTGGCCTTCCTGGGCCGCTTCACACGATTTGAGAACATGGCACACCGGCCCGACCCGATCGGGCCGCCCCCGGGGGCCGACGAGTTCTAGTTCAGATGAACGAACACCGCAGGTGGTGGAGCGTCGGGCGATCCCGGAGTCACAATCGGTGCCGGAGCGTTGACCTCTTGGCTTGAGACCACGACACCCACGAGCGCCAGGCACGCCGCGGCACCGAGAATGGCCTGGAAGACCAGTCCGGTGGTTCGGCTCCGTTCGGGAACCGCGTAGGAAGAGCTGGCGACAGTGACCGAGCTCCGACGCGATGGCAGTCGCTCGGTACGGCGGAACTGAACCCGGTTCGGTTCCTTGTGTGAGGACCGGGCAATCGTCTCGGTCTGTGAGTTCTTCGGCTCGAGCATGGGCATTCCTTGTCGCTTGGTTCAGCTATCGACAACTACTGAACTGGACTTAAGCAGGTCGATTTGCCCTGCCAGTGGGCTCACGCCGCAGGCGGATGACAGGCGAACCTCCGTGGCAAACGGGCACGCTGCAGGCGGATGAGTGGTGCGGGGGCCACCGGCTCCTCTGCCCAAAGGCAGAGGTGGCGATGCGTGTGGAGGGAGTTGGTAACCCCCGCACTACTCGGTACATCCGGTGTGGGCGATGACCACCGGTTGTAAGAGTTGTAACGGAACTGGGTGGCAGAACCTTGAGCAGAAACTTTGCCTTCTGGGCTAGGTAAGCATGCTGACCAGTGCCCAGATTGCGGCAATCGTCCCGATTGCGATCTGAACCACACTTCTCCCCAACGGCGGCTTGGCCAGATTGCCGTCCTTGGGGTTGGTTGGGGGTTTGATGAGAGCCATCAGGGTTCCTGCCGCGAGTGCGCCGCCGAGGGCCAGCAGAAGCAGCGGAAGAAGGTTGTCACCAAGCATGCGTGTCAGACGATAGTCGGCCGCTGGGCTGGGTCGGGCGGTCGAACGAGAAGTGCGTAGAGGGTTGCGGCCACGGGAAGAACGGAGAGCGCGATCGCTGCACTGGCGTAGGATCCGAGCTGATCACGAGCGAGTGAAAGTGTGATGGGGCCGAGCGCCGATCCGGCGACGCCGACGAATGTGAGTAGCCCGTTGAGCGAACCGATGTGGGTGATGCCGAACCATTTGGGCAGCAGCGCTGAACTCACCACTCTGGAACAACCAGCGGTGAAACCGAGGCTGAGTGCATAGGCCACGACCAGCGGAGCGGAGTCCAGTCCGGCGGCGAGGAAATGGCTCCCGGCCAGAAGCGCCATCGACAGTGCCGGAAGCATTCGGCCGTTGGTGCGGTCGACAACCCATCCCAGACCCAGCGCGGCCGCGGTCGACCCGGCGATCTGGGGCAGGAACATCTGAGCTGCCTCGTCCTTGGTGAGCCCGTTCTGAACCAGGAGGTCGATGGCGTGAAAGTTGAGACCCGTGACCAGCATGCTGGTCAGTGCTGTCACCGCGATGATGAGCCAGAAGCTTGGTTGTGCGATCGCTTGGGACCGCGAGTAGCCCCATGCACTGCTGCCTGCGACGGTGGCGTCTTCTTTGTCCGAGCGATATCCGTCGGCCACTTGGCCAACATCGGAGGGTTTGCTGACCAGCACGAACCAACCCAGTGGCAGCAGGATCGCTGGGACCGTGAGTGCAGCGATCACCCAGGTCTGGCGCCAGCCGTAGCGATTGATGGCCGAGTTCAGCACGATGGGCGTGAGAGCGATACCGGCGGCAACTCCGATGGTTGTGAGCCCGATGGCGCGTCCTCGGAGGCGATCGAACCACACCGCGACGGTCACGCTCGAGATCATCGACAGGCTGCCCTGACCCAGCATTCGTATGAACACGAAGCCGGCTGCAAGCCACACCCAGTTCTGCACCAGCGA
Organism: Acidimicrobiales bacterium; assembly: GCA_048550155.1. GTDB lineage: Bacteria > Actinomycetota > Acidimicrobiia > Acidimicrobiales > SZUA-35 > JABDIY01. Next base: position 16,550 of record JBLYYW010000056.1, read on the forward strand.
CATGTTCATCAGCGCCAGTCCGAACAGCGTCGCGACGACCAGAAGTGCCTTGCGCACCCCGTAGTCGTCGATGCGCTGTCCGACCAGTGGCATGGCGGTTGCACCCAGGAGCGTGCCGATCAGGTAGGCGAAGGAGACACTGGTCTGGGTGAGTGCCAGATCCTCGACGAAGTAGTCGACGAATACGGAAACGCCGACGGTCTGACCCGGCCCGGTCATGGATCCGGCGATAATCGCGACAAGGACCATTCTCCAGCCGAGGAATCGGCCCGACGATGGTGGAGCCCGGTGACTGGTGGCGATCATTGGAAGAATCGTTCGAGGATCGGTACAGGAAACACCCCTTGCAGATCGGATTCCTCGAACTCGTCAGATATGTCACTTGCCTGGTAACTCTCGGTGCGGTTCACCCTGCGAACCACCTTGCTTGCCACCGCCCCCGTGGCCAGGTCGAAGCAGTACTCGGTTTCGAGACCGTACGAGCCGGTGACGGGCCCCCTCGAGAGGTCGAGATGGAGTTCATAGCAGCCTGACCGGGGTGTGAAGTTGACCCGGTAGCTCCAGCCATCCCCGGTGAGGAGCTCCCGTAGCTGCTGCTCGCGCTCAGCCGGCGTGGGGACCGAAGATGCAGGAGTGCAGAACAGCTCAGTTCGCGTCTGGCGGCACGTCTCGGTTTGCCCGTCTCGCTCGTAGATAATGGAACCGTCACGGTTGGTCAGTCGTTGATTGCCGCGCTGAACAACGATGTCATCGGTGAAGGCTGCGACGCCGTTCCCGGTGAGACCCACCCGGGCGAACGCGATGTGATCGGTGGATTCGCTGGCCTTCCATGAGCGCAGGAAACTTTCGGTCGCATCGGGTTGGGTCGATGGTGAGCTCGAAAGTGCGACGCCTTCGGTTAGGTCGCCCCTGGTCAGCTCCCAGATTCGCCAACCAAAGAACCCGCATACGCCGATCAGCGCAACAAGGACGACAGTCAGAACCCGGTTGCTCATCGTCGTTCGTAGGCCCAACTTCCCTCGGCCATGATCAGACGGTTGCGGGGGCCTGGTTCATCGACCCGACTCCTATCTCGGTACGCAACATCACCTTCCCAGGCCAAGATGATTGGGTCTCCCGGAATCGGGAAGGTGACGAACCGCGGGGGCTCGATCCGTGATGTTGCGTCGATGGCGGCATCGATCGTTTCGTGTTTGTCCAATTCGTAGAGCGTGATCCAGGTGGGTGGAATCAGCTCGATCTCACCGGCGCGATGCAACTCGAGAGCGCGGTGGGGCCTCAGCCATCGGTGTTCATGAATCTCACCCATGTCGATCTGGACCTCGCAGTCGGGGGCGTGTCCGACGAAGAACCAGGTGCCAAACCGTCGCTTCTTGCCCTCTATGACCATCGCCTTCATCGGCGGCGGAACCCAATAGCTCCACACCCCGAGCGGTTGGCCCACGATGTCGAGACCGGTTTCCTCGGCTGCTTCCCGGATTGCTGCTGATCGTGCTCTGGTCAGCTCGTCATGGCCATCGTCGTCGGCGTCGACCCGCCCGCCCGGAAAGACCCATGCACCTCCGAATGCGATCGTGCTATTCCGGCGAAGCATGAGGACCTCGAAACCCTCTGGACTGTTGCGACCCAGAACCACAGTTGCAGCTGGGATAAGTTCTTCATCTGAACGCGGTGTGGAGTCGGAGACCATCATCACCAACGCTACTCGTGGGCGAACCCTCAACCCGGTGTCGGCGAACCCGGAGTCGGCTAGCGCGTAAGACGTGAGACAACTTGTGTGGCGGTCACCACCGGAGAAGTGTTGTCTCCGATCGCCTCGTCGATCAGCGCTTGAACGGGTTGAGAGGAGAGCTCTTCGGAGAGTAGGCCCAACAGCATCGCTTCGGCCCGGGACCGAATCTCGGCGGCCACCCGAAAGGCGCGCCGTCGGTTGAGCCCCTTCGAGCGCTCGAGGTGAGCCATGTGATTGTGGATCTCATCGACGGTGGCGGCGGCTCCTTCACCCGAGGTTGCGGTTGACATCACGATCTCAGGTCTGAAGTAGGTGCCGTGGCTGTCAACATCCTGACCGGTGACATGGGCCAGATCGAGCATCAGTTGGAGGTCTCGGCGTGTGTCCGAGGCGCCGGGGCGGTCGGCCTTGTTGATCACGAACACGTCGGCCACCTCCAACAGGCCGGCCTTGTTAGCCTGGACAGCGTCGCCCATACCCGGGGTGGTGACCACCACGGCGGTGTCAGCCGCAGCAACCACGTCGACCTCGACTTGACCAACCCCGACCGTTTCGACGATGACCGGGGAGAATCCCGCTGCGTCCAGCACTCGAACCGCGCCAGGCACTGCGAGCGCAAGACCACCCTGGTGTCCTCTGGTGGCCATAGATCGTACGAATGTGCCTTCCGGGACTACGTCGTCCATCCGAATTCGGTCGCCCAGAATCGCGCCCCCTGAGATAGGTGACGAGGGATCGATGGCCAGTACCGCGGGTCGAAAGCCTCGCTGGCACCACTCGGCCAGCAGCCTGCCAACGAGCGTGGACTTCCCGGCTCCGGGTGCTCCGGTGATCCCAACAACGTGCGCGTTTCCCCGTAAGGGGTGGGTGAGCTCGGCGATTTCGTCTGATGTGGGACCACCCCGTTCCACCAGGGTGAGCAGGCGACCAACTGCGCGGTTGTCGCCACGCTGTGCCTTCTCGACGAGCTCGGTGACAGGAAGTGTCCGGTAGCTCACGTGGCGGCAGCTACCGCATCTCTAACGGCCTCGACCACCTCTTCGGCGGCAGCGCCTGGGCCAAGGACCACGGCGATCCCAGACCTCAGCAGTTCCTCTTCATCTTCGGGCGGAATGATGCCACCGATGACAACGGGTACGTCGATGCCCTTCGCAGTGAGAGCCTTGACCATCTTCGGCCCCAGGGTCAGATGGCCTGCGTTGTGCATGGACAACCCGATTGCATCGGCGTCCTCCTGCTCGACCGCTGCGATGATCGACGATGTGGTCTGCCGCAACCCGAGGTAGATGACTTCCATACCCGCGTCGCGCAGGATGCGCGCCACCACCTTCAGCCCACGATCATGGCCATCCAGGCCAAGCTTGGCCAGGACCACCCGAATTCGTTCGCCCGAGCCGAGGTTTTCGTTGCTCACACGATTGCCTGTTCTGTGTACCGACCGAAGACCTCGGCCAGAGTGGAGGTGATCTCGCCTTCTGTCGCGTACGTCTTGACGGCTTCGATTGTCAACGGCATCAGGTTCGTGTCAGGCGATTCTGCGGCGGTCTTGAGATTGAACAATGCGGCGGCAACTGCATCGCTGTCCCGCTGCTGCTTCACCTCTCCCAACCGTTTCAGTTGGATCTCTTCCACCGTGGGATCGATACGCAGGAGTGCTCGATCGTCGTCATCACCATCGGTGAACGCATTCACACCGACGATGAGTCGCCGTCCCGCGTTGACCTCACGCTCGAAGCGATATGCGGCGTCGGCGATCTCACCGACGAAGTATCCATCCTCGATGCCCTCGTAGCAGCCTTCCAGGATCGAACCCTTTCCGAGGTCGAGCAGATGAGCAAAGACCGCCTCGGCTTGCCTCTCCATCTCGTCGGTCATCCACTCGACATACGGTGCGCCGCCAAATGGGTCGGCAACCGAGGCAACGCCGGTCTCGTAGGCGACGATCTGTTGGGTCCGGAGTGCGATCCGGGCCGCGTCTTCGGTGGGCAACGCATGGGCCTCGTCGTAGCTGTCGGTGTGAAGGCTTTGAGTGCCTCCCGCAGCAGCCGCAAACGCCTGCAGCGCAACCCGAGCGATGTTGATCTCGGGTTGTTGTGCGGTGAGTGAAACCCCTGCGGTTTGGGTATGGAATCGGCACTGCCACGATTTCTCCTGCTTGGCCCCGTAGTGGTCCTTCATCCATCGGGCCCAGATCCGTCGGGCTGCACGGAATTTCCCGAGCTCTTCGAAGAAGTCGCTGTGGCTGTTGAAGAAGAAGCTGAGTCGTTTGGCGAACTCGTCGACGTCAAGGCCAGCAGCGATCGCTGCTTCGACATAGGCGAATCCGTTGGCCAGGGTGAACGCCAACTCCTGGGCGGCGGTGCTGCCGGCTTCTCTGATGTGGTAGCCACTGATCGAGATCGGATGCCATCGAGGCATTTCGGCCGTGGTGTAGCTCATCATGTCGGTGATGATCCGCATGCTGGCTCGAGGCGGGTAGATGTATTCCTTCTGGGCCTGGTACTCCTTCAGGATGTCGTTCTGAATCGTGCCGCTCAGTCGGGAACGATCGACGCCTGTCTTTTCTGCAACAGCAATGTACTGAGCTAGAGCGATGTTCGCAGGACCGTTGATGGTCATGCTGGTGGAGACCTCGCCCAGGTTGATGTCGGCGAAGAGGTCTTCCATGTCGGCGAGCGTGTCGACCGCAACACCGGCCCGACCGACCTCACCCTCGGCCCATTCACTGTCGGAGTCGTATCCCATGAGGGTTGGCATGTCGAACGCAGTGGACAGTCCGCCACCACCGTTGCGGAGGATCTCCTTGAAACGGGCGTTGGTGTCTTCAGCCGTGCCGAACCCCGCGAACATGCGCATGGTCCACAGCCGACCGCGATACATACCGGGATGGATCCCACGGGTGTAGGGATACTGGCCCGGGTAGGGCGCATCGCCGTAGACGGGCTCGACCGGAACACCGCTCATCGTCTCGAACTGGGCGTCGCGGGTGGTGGAAGCGTCGAACGCCTCCTGCCAGCGTTGGCGGGCATCATGAGAAGAATCAAGCGGCTGGTTATCTTCCATGTCGATTCAGGGTACTGCGGTCGCTATGGCACAGATAATTGTTGGCGAACGGACTTTCGAAGCCGAGGACGGGATTCGACTTGTGCTCGCCTTGGAAGACAACGGAGTAGACATTCTGCATCGCTGCGGCGGTAACGCGGCGTGCACAACATGTCGGGTCACGTTCTCAGAAGGCGAACCCGAAGACATGAGAGAGCCAGAACGGGATGTGCTGGAAAAACGTGAGCTTCTCGGTGCCGTACGGCTGTCGTGTCAGATCCTCACGGCTGGCACGATGGCAGTTGATCCCGGAATGACGGTGACCGGAACGGACTTCGACGACCCCGGCGGTCGACCCTCCGATTCCATGGCTCCCTAATTCCCGCCAGGCTTGCATTCGCTCAGTCTGCAACTCGCGATGAAACGGCGCCTTTGGAGGCGTGAATCCATCGAGAGAACGCGAGGTGCCCCGAGGAGTAGCGAGACGGCTAGCGAGGCTCACCGTTGGCTTCGAGCCAGAGTGCGAGGTCTCCCATGAATTCGACCCAATCGACGTCGGCCGGCGTTGTCCCGTGGCGAACGATCACAATCTCGGTGTCGGGGTGCACGTAGATGAACTGGCCATGATCACCCTGCGCGAAATATGCGTTGCGATCTTGGTCGATCCACCACAGGTACTGATACTGGGCCGTCGGATCTGTCGAGATGTCGAGTTTCGTGGCGTCTCGGACGAATTGGGATGGAACCACCTGGGTCTCGCCGTTTCGCCCGCCGTGGAGATAGAGCCAGCCCAGTTTGACGAAATCGATGGCACGGCCGTTCACGCCAACAAACATCTTCTCGAAACCTGCCTCTTGACTGTCGAGGCTCCACGATCCGGCTGCCTCGGCGCCCATCGGTTGCCACAGGTACCTCTCGGTGAACCCTGCGACAGACATGCCGCTCGATCGCTCCAGGATCAGTCCCAAGAGGATCACATTCCAGTCGTTGTAGTCGAAGACCCGGCCCGGCGGTCCGACGATCTCGGGGGTTGAAAGCGCCGCGGTCCTGAGATCCGTGCCGTGATAGGTATTCGCAGGATCGGCCCACGGCGACGAGCCGTCCTCGAAGGAGAGACCCGACGACATGGTGATCAGGTGCAGCACTGTGATGTCGCGGAAGCGATCGTCTCGGTCGGCCAACTCTGGAAGGTAGAGCGTGATCGGTTCATCGAGCCCGCCGATCATCCCCTCGTCGATCGCGATCCCGACAAGCGTGGCAACGAACGATTTCGCCACGGAGAACGAGGTCTGGGTTTCCTCGCGACCCGATCCGTTGAAGTACTCCTCGTAGAGCAACTCGTTGTTGCGTAGTACGACGAACGCAGTGGTCTCGGACTGCTCGAGTACCTCGGGCAATGGCTGGTCCGTTTCAGGACTGCGGTAGTCCGCCATTGGAGAGTTCGGCACCAGTTCGAAAAGGACGGGTTGAGGTGCCCCCGCAAATGGCCTCGACGGGAACCGATGTTGATCGCCGTACGCGGAATCGCCCCAAACCAGCGCTCGGGCGAACTGTGAGTTGTCGGTGGCGGTTCTGGCCCATAGTGACACGCCCACGGTTGTGAACCCGATGAGAGCCGCGATCACTGCGATCGGGAAGCCAATCAACCGTGCGGTCTGGCTGCGCGCGCGAAGCGCCCAGGCCAAGCCGCACCCGGCTGCAACCAGCACTGTCCCGATGACAATGATCAACATGAACCGGGCACCTACCGAGCGCTCAGAAGGAAGACCCGAATTCGTCGGTGATTCGCACGGTCTCGGTAGTTTGCGTAGCCCGGATAGACCTTGGCGGCATGCACGAATGCTGCGTCTGCCTCTGCGTCGTCCGCGACGCGGGCGTGAACGTCGAGCCAACGCTCACGGTAGGAAATCACAGCAGCTGGGTCGGACTCCAGATTGAATACCCAGCCCGGCGTGTTGTCTTGACCGAAGTTCGATCCGATGACAGCCAGGTCGTCCTCGATTGGGATTCCGACCAGCGGCGTTGTGCGTTTCTGACCTGATTTCGCGCCGGTCGTGGACAGCATGACGACAGGAAGCCCGGCGACCAGACCCGCGATCGTCATCCGTCCGCCGGACAGCCGGAAGAACACCCGGTCCAGCCGGTGGACTGTTCGTTGGAGCAGCCAGGCACCCGGCCGGCTTGCGGCCACATTCTGCACCACCTGCTGGAGCGGGTTCGCCTTGCGGGTGCGGTAGCCGAGAAGCTCGATCGTCGAACGGGGGTCGATCTCGCCTGGTAGGTCCTGTGGATTCATCGTTGCTTTCCTGGTTCGGCCTCTGGTCACCCGGTTGGTTCCGAAACTACCGCACCGAAGGCTCCGGACTGGATTGGTGGCGGACTCGGTATGGTCAGCCGAGTACCTGGCCGTGGCATGCTTCTTGCATGGCGAAGAACGTACTCGGTACTGACTTGAAGATCTGCGGGACCGATCCGATGACCGGCTTCTACCGGGACGGGTGCTGTAACACCGGGACCAACGACATGGGGGTGCACACGGTGTGTGCGATCGTAACTGCCGAGTTCTTGGAGTTCTCCAAGGCCCAGGGGAATGACTTGTCGACGCCGATGCCCCAGTACGGGTTCCCGGGCCTGACACCGGGGGATCGGTGGTGTCTTTGTGCCAGCCGCTGGGCTGAGGCCCGCGACGCCGGGGTGGCGCCGGCGGTCGACCTCGAAGCCACCCACGCACGTTCGCTCGAGTGGGCGTCGTTGGCTGACTTCGAGGCTGCGAACGAGGAGTCCCGGTAGCTACCTCTGATCGAACAGGATCCGATTGCCGTCGGGATCCGAGACCATGAAGTGCACCGAATCGTCGGACGCACCCGCTCCGGACTCGATCTCGTAACCATCGGCCACCAGTGCAGAGGCCACCGCCCGGCAGTCTGAAGGACTGAACGTGAGCATGTTGTCCTCGAACATTCCTTCGAACAGTCCGATCTTGGTTTCGTGCCGCTGCATCATGGCCCATGTCTCGCCATCACCATCGATGACCTTGAATCCGAGGGTTCGGTAGAACGATCGCGATGCGCTGAGGTTCTTGACGGCGAGGCTGATGGAGAAGGGTCCGGTGTCCACATGATCAGCATCGCCGGAGACAGCGAGGATCGCACGCGCAACTTCAGAGCATCTCAGCCAACGGTGCGACGAGGTTACCTCTGACTTGCGGCCATCGCTAGGGTTGGCACGATGCCGTCGACCCACGAGTACACACCCGATCCTCGGAATGAATCGATCAACGTGTGGCTCAACGGCACCCTCACCCCTCGAGCCGAGGCGATGGTGAGCGTGCTCGATTCCGGTTTCATGCTCGGCGATGGCGTGTGGGAAGGCATCAGAGTCCACAACGGCCAACTTGCGTTCATCGATCAGCACATGCAGCGTCTGTTCGAGGGAGCGGCCGCGATCGACATGGACATCGGGATGACAGCTTCGGAACTGACCGATGCCATCTACTCCACACTTGCGGCCAACGGTCAGACGAACCCAGACAACAACGATGCCGTGCACATCCGCCTGATGGTGACGAGAGGTCTTCGATCTACGCCATACCAAAGCCCCTCGGTGGTGATCAGCGACTCGACGGTCGTGATCCTCCCAGAATTCAAGGAACCCAAACCTGACGTGCTGACCCGAGGGCTCAAGCTCTACACCGTGTCGACCCGGAGGGGCCGCCCTGACGTACAGGACCCAAAGTGGAACAGCCACAGCAAGCTCAACTGCATCTCGGCGTGTATTCAGGCCGACAAGGCTGGTGCGGATGAGGCCTTGATGCTCGACCCGAATGGTTTCGTCGCAACGTGCAACTCCACCCACTTCTTCATCGTCACCGACGCCCACGGTTTCGAAGGGCCCCAAGAGCTGTGGACATCCACCGGCGATTACTGCATGCCAGGTATCACTCGTTCGAACATCATCAGGTTGTGTGAGGAGAAGGGGATACCGGTCCGTCAGAAGAACTTCTCCCTTACCGATGTGTATGCGGCGGCCGAGGCGTTCGTGACCGGAACATTCGCAGGTGTCACCCCGGTGGCCGCGGTGGACGGTCGAACGATGGGCGGAGTTCGGGCCGCGATGCGAGGTCTCGAACCGACCGGCGAGCGTGGCCCGATCACCGAGCAGCTTCAGAAGTGGTACCTCGAACTCATCGAGAGGACCACGCGCTGAGCCCGCAGTCCTCGTTCTGTCGTCCGGCGCCCACATCTTGCCGTTCTGTCGTCGCCAGGGCACAAAGAGTGTGTCGGCACGACGATATTTCGGTGGAATGTCGTTGGGTGACGACAGAACCGGGGCAGGCCAGGCCTACAACAGCGTAGTGACGACCCGCCCGTCTTGAAAGACGGTGATCTCACCGTCTTGACTCACCATCAACACCGTCATGGCGATCAGCGACAGTGTCTTTGCCGCTGCTGTGCGGGCCCCTTCGTGCTGGCTGTCCCTGCTCGTGAGGATGGCACCGTAGGCCAGTAGGTTGCCGTGGCAGTCCACGATGGTCGCACCGTCCAACCCTGCGAGGCGGGCCAGGGTTTGGGCGTCCATTACGGTCGTCTCGATCAGGTGATGGAGTCGGGTCTCAGGCTGCATGGCGTTGGGATCGAGATCGTCGCGGAGGTCGTACCGATCCTTCAGAGCCACCGCCGTGTCGAGCGCGTCGGTTGAGCCGACGATGCCAAAGATCGCTCCTTTCTCCTGCATCGAAACGATGAGTGCTGCCTGAACGACAAGCTCGACCGCCGAACCCTGGCCGACGGTTTCTTGAAGCGCCTGGGTTAGCCAGATCGGGAATGCTTTCCAGTGTTCACTGCGCCGTACGACCAGGGGCCGGCCGTCGACGAAGGCCCAGATACTCCTGTCCGCCTGCAGATAGAACCCGATACCACCCAACTTCTCGGTTGCGTGGGCAACGAGAGACCCGCTGTCGGAGAACGGCTTGCGTTCCGGTGTGAGGTCGGGCGCGTCCGGGATCAGCTGATCGAGCCGATGAGCCTGAAGCTCTGTTCGAGCCCGGCCCATCTCGTCGACGACCAAGACCGCTTGTCGCCCGTCGAAAAGAAGTGGACTTCGCTTGGCGGGCCGAAGGCCGGATGGGTACCGAACCGTGAGCCGGGGTTGCTCGGTGAGTGCATTGGTGATCACGACCCCGTGAGTGAGATCTTGAGACTCCACCTTGGTGCCGCTGAGTTCGATGAGATACTCGATGGTTTCGGCCAGGAGACGGTGGTGATCGCTGTCATCGCCATTCCAGATCGGGTGCTGGGCGAGGAACTCGACGATGATCGTGTCCCGCAGTGCCCGTAGCAGTGAGGGGGACAACGACGCATCGTTCGGGCCGCTGTTCACGGCCTGGAATCTGACGGCTGCGTTCAGCGCAGCGGCTGGCAGCGAGTCGAGTGTCTGACCGAGCTCGGACTGCGCCTGGGCGATTGACACCGGGATTCGATCCTCGAAGTCAACGATCAGGGTCGTGATCCAACCATCGAGAATCTGGCGGCTTTCTGCGGCAACGGGCTCGCTGGAGCCATCCGGTTCTTCCTCGGGTGTCGGCTCCCATCCGATCGGTCGATAGTGAAGTTTGATGGTTGCCAGTGACAGGAGTTCGCCGACGAATTCGGCTACAGCGATGCCCACCGGATCAGGGGGAACTGACCCGGTTATCGAAAGACGTTGAATCATCGGAACCTAGTTTCGCATGGTTTGGTTTTGATTCGCGCCGCCGGGTACACATATCCCGTGGCCACACGCACCATCATCAGCAATCCGAACGCCGACGGGGATCCCGAATCAGTCGAGGTGTCTGAGGGCGCGCTCGCCAAGCTGCGCAAGCTGAATATTGCGGCCGGTCTTTTCCATTTTGTGTCCGCCGCGATCATGCTGGCGATCGCCGCAGATTTCACGCTGCCGATCACCACCTTCAACCTCAATGGTCCACCCGGAACCCCCGTCGAGCAGGGCACATTGAGCACTCTGTACGATATTCAGCTGGCGCCGCTCACGTACGGCTTTCTTTTCCTGTCGGCGTTGTTCCATTTCATCATCTCGACCGTCGGCTACTCCAAATACGGCGACGAACTACGCCACGGCCGGAACCGGTTTCGGTGGGTCGAATATTCGATCTCCTCCACGCTCATGATCATCACGATCGGACTGATCACCACTATCACCGACCTGGCTGCGCTGATCGCGGTTGCGTTTGCGAATATCTCGATGATCCTCTTCGGATGGATCATGGAAATGGTCAACCGCAAAGGTGACAAGGTGTGGTGGACGCCGTTCTGGTTCGGCTGTATCGCCGGCATCGGTCCGTGGCTTGCGATCCTGGCCTATCTATTCACCGGCGATCAGTCCCCACCCACCTTCGTGTACGGGATCATCTTCTCGATCTTCTTCTTCTTCAACACCTTCGCCATCAACCAGTGGCTTCAGTACGCCGAGGTGGGTCGGTGGAAGGATTATCTGGTGGGGGAGCGGACCTACATCGTCCTCAGCTTCGTTGCCAAGAGCGTGTTGGCCTGGCAGCTGTACGCGAACGTGCTGATCCCCGAGGGGTAACCGCCAGCCGTTCTGTCGTGACTCCACAACATCCTGCGCTTCTGTCGTCGGGCCACTACACGGTGTGTGCTGGCCCGACGCTTTTTCGCAGAACAGTGTTTGGGTGACGACAGAACGTCACTCGGACAGGGCCCTGGCTGCTTCCATGATCGCTTCGCTCAGCGTGGGGTGCGGGTGAATCGTGGCGGCCAGGTCGGTGACCGTGGCTGCCATTTCGATCGCCAATCCCAGCTCACCGATCAGCTCGCTCACACCGTGTCCGGCCAGCTGGGCGCCGACCACGGTCTCTTCTCCGTCGACCACGATTTGAACGAACCCGGCTGAGTTCCCGAGCGTCCGCGCTCGCCCGTTGGATGCCAGTGCGATTCGGGTACTGCGCGCCCCGGAGCCCTGGGCCTTGGCCAAGGCCGGTGTGAGCCCGATCGAGGCCACTTCGGGATCACTGAACACCACCTCGGGAATCGCTGCGGGGTCAAACGCCGCAGGCAACCCGGCAATGGCGTCGGCCACCACACTGGCCTCGGCGGTTGCCTTGTGGGCAAGAGCGGGCCCAGCCGTGATGTCACCGATCCCATAGATCTGTCCGCGGACCCGCCGATTCGGCTCGACGTCGAGCAGCCCCCGATCCGTGGCCGTGATCCCGGCGGCCCCAAGGTTGATCAGATCGGTGTTCGGGATCCGACCGACAGCCACGATCACAACCTCGGTCGTGAGCGACCGATTGCCAGCAGAGTCCGAGACGATGACCTGGTCGCCCGAGATACTTTGCGCTCGACTGTTCGACAGGGTTTCCACCCCCAGGTCATCGAGCCGACGCCGCACCCCGCGGCCGAGCGCGGGGTCCATGCCGGGAAGCAGGCGGTCGCTCATTTCGACGATCGTGACCGAGGAACCGAGTTTGGCGTAGGCGGTTCCGAGCTCCACGCCGATGTATCCGCCGCCGATCACCACCAACGACCCAGGAATCTGGTCGAGTGCCAATGCTCCAGTCGAGTCGAACACCTCGACCGACTCATGACGTCCCGGCTCGAATCCATCCAACGCGACCGGCCGGCTTCCGACCGCCAGAACGCAGGAATCAAACTCGAGGTGTTTCACGTTCCCGTCGTGTTCGACCACCAGCCGGTCAGCACGCGCGAATCGTGCCGATCCTTGCCACGTCTCGACCCCAGCCGTGGCGAGCAGGCCACGCACGCCGTCGGTGAGTCCGGCTACCACGCTGCGCCGGTGGGCAAGCATTGCGACCGGGTCGAGGTCGACCGAGACTGCGAGACCGGCGTGGTGATCGGAACGGGCGAGCTGGGCGATTTCCGCCTGGTGAATCAATGCTTTGCTGGGGATGCAGCCGAGGTTGAGGCACACACCTCCAACCGCATCGCGTTCCACGAGGACCACCCGCTTGCCGTGTTCGGTGAGCCGCACGGCCGCCTCGTACCCTCCCGGGCCACCCCCGACCACGACCACGTCGGTACGATCGGCGACTTCTCCGACGACCATCAGCGGGCCAGAAGGGAGACCGGATCGGACAGTTGCTCGATCACGAATTCCTGGAACGCTGTCATTACGTCGCCGTCGATCAGGCGATGGTCCACTGCGATCGAGATCGGAAGCGTCTGCCGCGCCACGATCTCGCCGTCGATCACGAACGGGCGAGGCTTGATCGACCCGAACCCGACGATCAGAACCTCCGGGGCTTTGATGATCGGTGTCGCGAATCGACCTCCAAGCGATCCGTAGTTGGTGATCGTGGCAGTGCCGCCCTGAAGTTCCTGGGTCGTGATGGTTCTGGTTCGCACCGCCTCCGAGAGCCTCGCGATCTCGCCGGCCAGGTTGAAGAGCGACCGCTGATCGGCGTTGCGAATCACCGGAACCGACAAGCCTTCCGGAGATGCCACAGCAATACCGATGTTGATCTGTTGGTGGACCGTGATGGTTCCGGCTTCGGGATCGATCGAGGCGTTCAGCAACGGGTAGCGACGCAACCCGTTCGCAACGGACAAGACGAAGAACGCCAGGGGAGTAAGGGCCGCTGCACCGGTGGGATCCCGTTCCCGCATGCGCTTTCGGGCTTCCAATAACTCGGTCGCATCGGCTTCGTCGTTGCCGTGGATGTGAGGGATCTGCCAACTGCGGGCCATCGCTTCGGCTGTCGCTCGGCGGATACCACGTAGTGGATGGGTGCCAGTCTCCAGCCAGCCCAATTGAGTGGCTGTCACCGGCGCATTCTGGATCGGAGGCGCCGAGACCAGCGCAGTGGAGGCCTCAGCAGCCGGTGGGGGAGAGGGTTCTGGGGTTGGTTCCAGTACCGCGTCCAGATCGGCGTTCGTAATCCTGCCACCAGGTCCGGTCCCGGTCACGGTGCCGAGATCGATGCCCGCCTGCAACGCACGCCGACGCACCACCGGGGCCGCCTTCGGCCGGGCTGCAGATGCAGCGCGGGGGCCTGTCCCCGTCGTTCCGTCGAACTCGACGATCACCTGGCCGACCTCGGCTATGTCGCCTTCGGCGAATCCGAGCCTGCTGATCACTCCGCTCTGGGGCGACGGGAGTTGCGTCTGGCTCTTGTCGGTGAGGATCTCCACCAGCGGTTGATCGCGTTCGACCCGCTGGCCCTCGACCACGAGCCACTCCACGATCTCCGCACTCTCCAGCCCCTCCCCGACATCGGGCAAACGAAACTCGGTCATCTACGCCTCCATTCCCACAACACGCCGGACCGCTGCTGAGATCCGATCGACATCGGGTACGAAATAGTCCTCGAGCATCCCGACCGGGTACGGCGTGTCGTAGCCCGACACCCGTTGGACCGGTGCCTCCAGCGAGTAGAACACCTCGTCGTTTATGGTTGCGATGATCTCGCTGGCGAACCCATTGGTCTCAGGCGCCTCCTGCACGACCACGACCCGCCCGCACGCCTCCACGGCCTCGACAATCGCCTGTGTGTCCAGTGGTACCAGAGTCCGCAGGTCCACTACACGAACCGAGATGCCCTCATCGGCCAGCTGAAGAGCTGCCCTCCGGCTGAGCTCCACCTGGAACGACCACGTGATGATCACCACATCATCACCCTCACAAACAGTCCGGGACTGCCCGAACGGGACCAGATGTTCACCGGTCGGAACCGGGTCCTTGATCATGCGGTAGCCCCGAAGCGGTTCCAGAAACAACACCGGATTCGGATCTCGAATCGCCGTCGCCAACAAACCCTTCGCATCAGCGGCGCTGGATGGAAGCACGATTTTCAGTCCAGGAATGTTGGCGTACTGAGCCTCCAACGACTCGCTGTGAAGTTCCGGAGTTCTCACACCCCCGCCGAACGGGGAACGAATCGTGATCGGCACCTCGAATCGACCTCGGGTTCGGTATCGCAGTCGTGCGATTTGACCAGCGATCTGATGGAAGGCCTGATAGGAAAAACCCAGGAACTGGATCTCGGGAACCGGCACCATTCCCGCCGCCGCCAGTCCGACCGCAGTTCCGGCGATCACGGCTTCGGCCAGCGGAGTATCGACCACCCGTTCGGCTCCGAAGTCATCCAGCAGACCTTCGGTGGCCCGGAACACGCCCCCGTTCTGCGCGACGTCTTCGCCGAAGACCATCACCCGTTCGTCGCGGGCCATCTCTTGATGGAGGGTGTGGTTGATCGCCTCCACCATGTTCATTGTGGTTGTCCCTCCGGGGGCCTCTCGCTCGCCTTCGGGCCTTCCTGTTCGTCTACTCACTCGCGATCTCCTCGTTCCTCGTCGATCGCTTCGCTTGACGAACCGGCCCTGCGGGTCGCTCCGGAACGGTCGTTGTCCCTCCGGGGGCCTCTCGCTCGCCTTCGGGCCTTCCTGTTCGTCTACTCACTGTTCAAACCCCGCCCTCTGGCGGACCAGGCGAGGAGTGGGCTCGCTGTAGACGTGATTGAACAATTCGCTTGGTTCGAGCGGGGCAGCCTCGGCGGCGACCACGGCCCGCTCCATTCGGGAGTCCGCTGTAGCGAGAACCTCATCCTCCCAATCCTGTGACCAGAGCTCTCGACGCCGCATTTCGTTTCGCATCACCACGATCGGGTCGCGTTCCATGGCCGCAGTGAGTTCGTCACCGGGCACGTATCGGGTTGGATCGTCAGCTGTCGTGTGCGGACCGAGCCGATAGGTGACCGCTTCGATCAGCGTGGGTCCCGCGCCCGCAACGGCTCGAGAGCGTGCGTCGGCGACGGCCTCGTACACGGCCACCGCGTCGGTGCCATCGACCGATACGCCGGGGAAGCCGAACGCATGAGACTTCTCCGCAAAACTCTTGGCCCGTGTTTGGGAAGAGACTGGTGTGGAGATCGCCCAGCCGTTGTTGACGACCACCACGATCACCGGCGCATCGAGAACGCCGGCGAAGTTGCATGCTTCGTAGAAATCACCCTCGCTCGTGGAGCCGTCGCCGAGGAAGACCAGGGTGCAACCGTCCTCGCCGGCCCGCTTCATTCCCCACGCCAGCCCGACCGCATGGGGAACCTGGGTCGCCAGGCTGATCTGGGGCGGCCACACCCGAGTCGGGGCGGGAATATGGCCTCCGTCCGGGTGGCCGATGCAATACAGCACGTAGCGGTCGAGAACGTCGGGCCCGAACCGCTCCAAACCCACGAGCTCGCGGTACTGGGGTAGAACCCAGTCCTTGTCCGGATCGAGAGCGAACGCTGCCCCAACGACCAGCGCCTCGCTACCGTCGATCGGTGCGTTCGTGCCGGCCCTTCCCTGCCGTTGCAGATTGAAAACCCGTTGGCTGAAGAGCCTTGCGCCCAGCATGTCGGTGAACAACGACCGGATCAGTTCATCGTCGACCGGGTCGGATGTGGATGTCACCGACCCATATTGCCCAACCGCGCGATCGATGTCGAGATGGACCGGGCAAACGTTTGGTCGATCCGGTTCTAGCGCGATCTCTCTACTTCTGGTTCGTGCCCGGTTCAGTTCTGGAGATCAGTCGCTATTTGAACCCTCCCGTCGATGAGTCTATTGGAGAGGTCGCGCTATTAACGGGGCAACCTGCTTCGACACTGAACATCACCAGTGGTGAAGCTCAACCGCGGCCCGTATTTGTCGAAGAACTAGTGAGTGCTCGTGTGCAACGAAAGAGCGGTGTGGTGCGAAGTATTGGGCAAGAAGAGTTGAATCAGTGGCTGAGGAGTGTTCTCGCGCCCCTGATGACCGGGACGCGATCACAGCTCTGCGCCAGCAGTAGAGCGGCCTTCCGGCGTGTTGCGACTGCTGGACTGCTGGCCCTCATGCTCTTTGCAGGTACGGCGATCGCACCGCTGCAGACCGTGCTCGGTCCTTCTCCGGCCGAGGCGGTGGATCTCCCGCCGGTAGCGGTGAATGATCTTTACGTCCAGACATCCGGGCCGAATACCTCGCTAGCCGGTGGGGATTGGTACACATCCTCCGGAGGCGGCGCACAAGACCATCTGATCGACATCACCGTGCCCGATGGCTGGCCCGGGCTGCCGGTGACCGTGGCTCTGTACGACCCCGAACTCGAGACTCCGAATCCAGCCAGTCCGGTCGCAGTGGATCAGATCAGCGGTGCTGCGGACACGGCGACCTTCACAGTTCTGGATCCGCTCGGCGGCACGGTCGCCACCCAGACCTATTCCTCGGGCGGCGGCACCAACGGACAGTGGACCGAGCTGGTCACGTTCACCCCTGCGACTTCGGGGATCTATCAACTCAGTGCAACCACGTCTGACAATGACGACAACTCGTGGCGCGTCCGGGTGGCCAACGATCCGGATTGTGCGACGGGTTGTAGCCCGGCCGAGCTCGACGATGGAGACGAGGTCGACGATCCCGACGGCATCCCTGGAACCGGTGACGAGTTGTTGCTCGGAATTCAGCGCGCTTCCTACCAACATGGCGTGCCCGGGACGGTCTGCAACGATTTCTACTTCTTCGTCGATGGCAGTAGCTCCAACGTCACGCTGCACAACTTCGACATGGACGGCGCCGGTTCGGTGACGTACTTCCCGCCGGATGGCTCGACGGTGAACGGAACTGTGTCCGGCAACCAGGTGTGGAACAACTCGGCCAGTTCGGTCCGAGTTGGTGACACCGTATCGGTCACGTCGGCACGGATCGGTTGGTGGCGCACCACGGTCTGTATCCCCACGGACAACCAGTACATCTTCGAGGGCGTTGACGGAGAACCCGTGTATCTCGACGAGGCGCCGCCGGTGCCGTCCCTGACTCTCACGAAGGACGATGGGACCTCGAGTGTCGAGATTGGCGACACCATTACCTACCAACTCGACTTCACGAACCCCTCTGACGCGACCAGCACACCTGGCTCGGCCGAGTCGGTCGTTATCCTGGACAACCTCCCGGCGGGAGTCAGCTTCCAGAGCTGTGCCTTCAGCGCCGGTCTGACCGGATCGTGCCTCGAGGCCTCCGGGGTCGTGACCATCGTCGTGGACCAGAACATCGCGGCGGGTGCGACGGGATCGGTCTCCCTCGTTGCCGACGTCGTGTCCCCGACCGGTTCGAGCATCACCAACAACGCCCAGATCCTCTGGCAGGACACGCTTGGCAACACCTACCCGTCAGCAGCAGCGTCGGACACGGACGCAATAACCGGTACCGACCTTGCAGTGTTCAAGACCGTCGACACCGCCGTCCCCTGGGTCGGTGAGACCGTGACGTTCACTGTCACGGTCGCACACCAGGCCGGAGATCCAGCGACCGGCGTAGAGGTGACCGACCTTTTGCCGATCGGCTTCAGCTATCAAAGCCATGCAGTATCGGCCGGGTCGTATACGCCGGGCACCGGTCTCTGGACAGTCGGTGCGCTTGCCGCCGGCGGCTCTGAGACTATGACACTCGTCGCCACCGTGATCGGTACCTCGGGTGTCTACAACGTGGCCGAACTGACCGCGGTCGACCAGATCGACCCGGACAGCATTCCGGCGAACTCCAACACAACTGAAGACGACTATGCCCTGGTCGACATCGCTGTCGGTGGCGGAGACACGCTCTGTTGGCTGGTCGCGGATGACGGTAGGCCGTTCACCAGCGGCGAAGACTTACTGACGTTGCACAACAGCACCGGCGAAGTCGCGATCGGCACCGGCACCAACACCTTCTCCATCGAATCGATTGCCTTCCAACCATCGACCGAGGTCCTCTACGCCGCCGATGGTGGACAGTTCGGCTCGATCGACACCGGAACCGGAGTTTTCACCCCGATCGGACCCGGTGGGCTAGGTGATATCGACGGTATGGCCTTCGACCTCGTGACTCTGCGGCTGTACGGCGCTGACCGGGTGGGCGGAAATGACGAGCTGATCGAGATCGATCCCGCCACCGGAACGATCGTGCCCGGAGCCTTCAGCGGTAGTGATCGGCTCGTGATGGACACGATCTCGGCTATGGGGGGTGGAGATATCGATGACTTTGCCATTGATCCCACTGATAACGGGCTCTACGCGATTGCCAATAACGGTGGAGCGAACAACCACCTCGTCATCGTGGACCGGACAACGGGCGCCGTAACCCTTGTTGGACCGACCGCCCCGGTGGAGGACATCGAGGGTCTCGGTTTCGACAACTTCGGAAACCTCTATGCAGTTACAGGCAGTGCAGAGTTCTTCGAGCTCGACAAGGCCACCGGGCAGTCCATCCCGGGATCTGGCCATTCGTTGGCCTATGGCGACTACGAGTCGATCGACTGTGACACCAACGGTTCCAACACGATCAGCGGAACCGTCTACCTCGACAAAGATGCAAACGCTCTCTTCGACGGAAGCGACAGCGGAACCGACGGCGTGACCGTTCGGGTATGGCGAGATATCAACGGCAGCGGGACCGTCGACGTCGGTGACAGTCTCGTGGGACAGCAGACAACGAGCAGCGGTGGTGGCTTCCTGTTCACGACCGGGGCATCCGGTGAGTTCCTCATCGACGTCGACCAA
>JBLYYW010000057.1:0-3908 GCA_048550155.1 Acidimicrobiales bacterium
GAACATATGCGGCTGCGGGGCTAGTGGTGGGTGGCGAGCTGTCGGCAACTTGGTTGGTGGCTTCGCTGCTGGGAACATATGCGGCTGCGGGGCTAGTAGCGGGTGGCGAGCTGTCGGCAACTTGGTTGGTGGCCTCGCTGCTGAGATCATCTTCAGCCATGAAGCTAAGAGCGGGCGGCCAGCTATCAGCAACTTCGTTGGTGGCACCGCCGCTGGCATTATCATCTTCAGCCCCAAAACTGACATCAGATTGAGGGGCGGGAACCAGAATCAACGCAATGGCTACCAGCGCAAGTAGCAGCGCAGACACACTCAACTGCGTTGAGTCGTGGTCGCTGGACTGTTGGTCGCTGGACTGTTGCTTGCTGGACATCAAGCTACTTCTTCGAAGTCACTCATGAATTCAGGAATGTCGGCCAGGTTCGCGAGGTACTTGACCTGATTCTTGAACTCCGGTTCGGTCCGTGATGCTGAGCGCCGCTATTGGCCTACATCAATTGGATCGAGCTTGCACCTGCTGAGTAGGTCAGCGGTCCGGTTTCGGGTTTGCCGACCTTGAGTGGCTATGGGCGGCGCAGTTGAGACACGTCACATACGACCGAAGCGGCGGGGAGGTCATCGATTGCACGCGCAGTTGCATCGGCGAGGTTGGCGATGTCGTCGCCCGTGATTGAAGCGCCGCGGCGTTTCAGCATGCTGGCTTTCTCAGTAAGTGCGATTGAAGGCGCAACCGATCGCACGTATGGCTCGCCCTCCAAGTTTCGCCCGGCGACGCCGAACCCCTCCGCCATGGCGAGGAGCGCATCAGCCGCATCGGCGGGTGTTCCTTCACCGTTGGTCAGATACTCATGCACCACAGCAATCTCATCGACGATGGAGGTGCAGTAGGTCGCAACGACACTGGCGTTGGGGCTGGCAACGTCTACGACCTGATCAGGCGAATCGGTGTTCCAGATACTGAATGCCCCGATCAGAAGGGCTACCGCAGCGGCGGCGATTGCGAAGTAGCGAAGACCGGGCCGCCCTTGGCGGCTGGGTTGTTGCGGTTGCAGGGAATGAGCGTCGTCGAACGCGGTCATTGCTGCATCTCGAATCCGGGCGACCACGGCGGAGTCCTCGGTCCGTGGTCGATCGAGATTGCGGAGTTGTTCGAAATCGAACTCTTCATCGGGGGCCATGATCAACCTCCTGGTATGCCTGGCGGAAGGATGATCGGGCCCGGGACAGCAATGACTCAGCTGCGCGATAGCTGAGTCCGAGTGCATCAGAGACCTCTGCGACCGAGAATCCATCCATGTACCGCAGCGTGAGAGCGGCACGCTGCCGGACAGACAATGAATCCAGAGCATGATCGGTTCGCTCGTTTGAATCGATCGGCTGTTGACTCACCTGGTCGTTGACGAATCGCATCACTTTGATTCTTTCTCGCTGAGAGCGACGCCAATGATCGATCAGTCGGTTGCGAGCAACTGTGGTCAACCATTGCGGTGAGACATCGGTCCCTCTTCCATCCGCGAAGCAGCTGGCTGCGTTTACAAACACTTGCGAGGTGACGTCCTCGGCAAGCTCGGTCGATCCGCAACGGCTGAGCACGAAGCGGTAGATGCGGGCTGCCTCTTGGTCAAAGAGTGTTGCGAAGACTTCTCGAGGCGATCGCTGCTCTGTTCCGTCGCGATCACGCGTCTGCGCGCTTGGCGCTCGGAGGATTGTGGGGCGCCGCACCGAGGATCACGCGGCCCGGATCTTGACCGTCGGTATTAGCTCTGCCTCAACAATGTCTAGCGCTGCCGTCGTTTCGGACTCGGCAACAATGAGTACCGGATTGGTCGGCGTTTCGATGAACCAGAAGCGATAGAGGAGGCTGGTATCGAGCATCGGGCGGACCCGGACTGGTGCAGAGCCCCAGGCCTCAAGTAACGCCACTGGTGGGTCGGCATAGAAGATGCACCCCGCCCCACACATGAGAAAATCGGCTGGTTCAACAACCGTCTCGGCATCATCAGAAACAGTCAAGTCGATGACCCGAGCTGGGGTCCCAGCGACCGTGGAAGATCGATCGGCTGCCACATCGATGCTGTTCGATGCGATCCACGCGTCAATCTCCGCTGCTGGGATCGATCCAACGATATCAGTCGGGTGCACGGTGAGTTGACCGTCCACGGTCGCGGTGGTTGCCTCCGCACGCGTGTTCCAGCTGCCGAGATTCCAAACAGAGACACTGACATCCTCGGAGAAGAACCGGACATGGCCGAGCTCACCATGGGCAAAGAACACCGGTTCGTGAGGAACGAGCTCCACCGGGGCTTTGAGAAATCGCGTGAAATCGTACAGGGCTGTCTCGAGGGGCTGGCCGAGCTTTGGACTTGCCGCATCCGCTTGTGTGCTTTCGGTGTCCGCATTCGCGTGGTCCTCAACAGGTGCTTGGTTGTCGGCCTCGTCCTGAGGTTGAGCCTCTTCACTATCATTTGGTGCAGTCGTTGTGGTGGCTTCAGCCACTTGAGTGCCGTTGTCAGGCAGAGCGGTCTCGCCTCCGCAAGACGCCGTCAGGAGCGATAGGACGATCAGGCCAGAAATCGTCGCCGTCGAACGGTGCAGACCTGCTTCGTGGATCGCGCATTGTTTCATTGTGGACCTCCTCGTCGAGTCATGCTCACTAACGCCTGCACTGCTCCGAATCCGTCGATAGAGACAGGATTTCTTTTGGTCACTTCCTGCAAGATACAACGATCGCAATTGACATGAGTCGTCTCTGCCGACTGGCCCTGACGGCTGGATTCGATGCAGCCTCAACCTGACCCATGCAACCAACGAAGGAATCCTACGTTTGCGGTTCGGAGCCGGGATCTTGCTGTCGCTCCCGTTATTGGGTGCGCGTGAAGGTGGCTCCGTCGAGGACGTTCACTCGGCCACATGAGTCTGACACGACCGTCAGCGAGAGGGTGTCGGCGTCGACACTCCAGTCGTAGACCCCTGGCTGACCCGGGGGGCAGGCGTTCGGGCCCGTCTCTTCACCAATTTCGATCGTTGTGTCCGTCGCGGTGTATTGCGAGACGACCTCGCCCCCCGGAGTCGTCGCTGTGATGGTGTCGTCGGCTACCAGCCAGGTCACCCCGACACTCTCGAGCTCCCAAACTCCGATCAGCACCGACGGGTCGTCAGATGACTCGGTTCCATCGGCCTCATCGCCGCATGCGCTGAGTAACAGCGCCGAAACGGCAATCGTGCTGATGCCGACGTGGACAGACCGTCGGAGCAATGCGGCTGGTGACTTACTCATGAGCGAACGTTAGTTCAAATCGTCGAATGAAACCCCGAAGCGCTGGGCTGGCGACATCACTCCGGACCAACTCAGCTCTTCATCTGCGAACCAAGACCCGGTACAGAGAGCAGGGACGGCCACAGCGGGGCACCGTACATTGAGCCCTTTGCGCTCCGATCCGGAATCAAGACCCATGTTTCGACATGGCATGGTGATGGTGTCACCTCAGTCGGCAGGTTCAGCAGTTGGCCATCGCGTCGAGGGCTGAGCAGATCTGTTGACGGCCGCCGACACCGAGCTGGCCGAGCCGTCTTGTGAGTACGGATTTTGGCACGGAAGCGAGATTGTCGAATGTGGCGACGCTGTCGTGTTCGATTCCTTCCTCGACTCCCACCGGGATGCAGGTAGGGATGGTCCGGATAGTGCTGGTCACGGGGGCGACGATGACGTTGTTGAGTACGGGGATGACGTCATCGCGCGAAACGACGAGCACGGGGCGTCGCTTCTGGTTGGGGGTCTCCATGAGCAAGTGCTCGGATTGGGCTACCAAGGTTCGGCTTCGGTCATGGCCGTGGCGTTGGCCATTGCGAGATCATCATCTTCTGGGGACTGGGGCATGCGCGGTACGACGCTGCGATGTCGGCGCCGA
>JBLYYW010000058.1:0-11650 GCA_048550155.1 Acidimicrobiales bacterium
CCCTAGCTGCCTCAGAGGCTGTGGTGATTCTCGACATGGCTCTGCTGGCCGAAAAGGACAACCCCTACGGAGTACGGGAGATCATCGTGGTCGACCTGTCTCCGGCCGAACAGATTCGCCGCCTCGTATCGTTCCGAGGCTTCACCGCCGACGATGCAGCAAAGCGGATCGCAGCCCAGGCCAACCGAGACGACCGGCTGGCACTCGCCGATCACGTCATCGACAATTCAGGTGACCTCGAGACTCTGATCGAAAAGGTCGACCACCTCTGGACAACGCTGAGCGGTGGAGCGGCGGTGATCGATTAGTCGATGTCGCGACGCTGGAAAAGGACCGATCCGATGAGAAGCGTCACGACCACATATGCGAGCACGATGACTCCCGCGGTGAGGTACCCGTGCACCGAGACGGTCTGGACCTCTTCAACGAACACGCTGCCCTCGATTCGCTCCACATCGGTTCCGCTGGCAAACGCCGATGTGTTGGTGACCGGGGTGTAGGGGGACACCCGTTTGAGGAAGGCACCGATGAGTCCGTCGATGATGAAGAAGTAGACGACAAAGCCCACGATCGAAGCCAGCGAGTTGTTGGTGATCACCGTGATGCCGAATCCGAATGCGGAAAACAGACCTCCGGCCAGACCAAAGCGGATGATGGCCTGGAACAGGTTGGTCCATAGTTCGCCGGTGATCCCGTCGGTGGTTCCGGTCAGCGCCGCCAACCCGTACATGAGGGCGACGAAGAACACGGCCACCGCGGCGCTGAGGACTGCAACTCCGATCACACTGGAGATGACTCGAGCCACGAGAAGTCGGGACCGTCGCGGCTCCCAGGTGAGGATTTGTTCGATCACCCCGGTCTTCACGTCGGCGCCGAAATACGAGGCTCCGATCACGAAGGCCATGAGTGGGATCACGAATGCGACCGGCGCAAAGAGGTTCTCGAGTTCGACGCCGCCGGCAATGTCGTTGACGAAATCTGGGGAGTTGTCGTCGTCGTTGCTGATCACGAAATAGGCAATGACGACACCCACCACCATGAGCGCTCCGACGCCGGCTGGGACCAGCCAGGTCATCCGTCGACTCATGAGCCGACGGAACTCGTTGAGGGTAAAACCGATCATGACGCCCCTCCGGCCGTGGGCGGTGTAACCGGTGATTCCGAAGCTGGCGCAGGGGCAGGTGGAGGCGGGGCTCCGGTGAGGTTGAGGAAGGCGGTTTCGAGTGTGGGACGTTGAGCGGCGAGCCCGCTCAGGTACAGGTCGGCGTGGGCCAACGCTCTGGTGACCTCGGCGGTTCGATCGGAAGGAACGTCGCATACCAGCTCATCGGGGGCCGGGCGAGGCCTGGCTCCGATCCCGGCGGCGTTGAGCGCGTTCGCAGCTGCGGTGCGCTGGGTCGGATCGATCTTGACGATCACCATGTCCCCGCCGGCGAAGCTGCGGATGTGATCGAGGGTTCCACTTTCCACGAGGGTGCCGCGGTTGATGATCGTGACGTCGTCGCAAACCAGTTCGATCTCAGCCAGTTGATGACTGGACACCAGCACCGCCTTGCCCTCGTCGGCGATTCTTCGAATCAAGACCCGCATCTCGGCGATTCCGGCGGGATCGAGCCCATTGCCAGGTTCGTCGAGAATCAACAGGTCGGGATTCTTGAGCAACGCACCGGCCAGAGCCAGCCGCTGCTTCATACCGAGCGAGTACGAGGAAAAGCTGTCCTTCGCCCGATCTGTGAGACCAACGATCTCCAGCACGCGATCAATGTCACGTTTGGGGAGTCCCTGAATCCCGGCGAGCAGCGCAAGGTTCTTCCAGCCTGAGAAGTTTGGGAACATCTTGGGGTTCTCGACGATCGCCCCGACACGGTTGGCGACCTGGTGATACCGGTTGGCTGGAACCCCGAAGACTGTCGTGCCTCCCGACGTCGGACGAATCAGGCCGAGCAGACACCGAATGGTGGTGGTTTTCCCCGAGCCGTTGGGCCCCAGGTAGCCGTGTACCGAGCCTGGTTCGCCCAGACTCAGGCGCATGCCCTCGACCGCAACGACATCGTCCCCGCGGGGTTTGGAGTAGACCTTGCGGAGGTCGTTCAGCTCGATGATCGCTGCCACCAGGCAAGACTATGCCGCCGAGAACGATCCCACACCGACCTGGCTGGACGCCCTGCAAACCGAGCAGCGGTTGCTGTCTCACCCTCTCGGTAGCCTGTCTTCATGGGAGAAGCAGTGGGATTTCGGATGGTGTCGGACTACGAGCCGGCCGGCGATCAGCCAAAGGCAATTGCCGCCCTCACCGAGAGCTTGAAGCAGGGCAACGCCTACCAGACGCTGCTGGGAATCACCGGATCGGGCAAGAGCGCAACGATCGCATGGACCATCGAGCAGCTCCAACGACCAGCGCTGGTGATCGCACCCAACAAGTCCCTGGCGGCCCAGCTCGCCAACGAATTCCGCGAGTTCTTCCCCGACAACCGGGTCGAGTACTTCGTCAGCTACTACGACTACTACCAGCCCGAGGCCTATATTCCGAGCTCGGACACCTATATCGAGAAGGACAGTTCGGTCAACGATGAGATCGACCGCCTTCGACATGCCGCCACAAGTGCGCTGCTCACCCGTCGTGACGTGATCGTGGTCGCCTCGGTCAGCTGCATCTACGGTCTCGGCTCACCCGATGAGTACCGAGCCAAGACCCTGATCCTTCAGACCGGCACCGAGATCGACCAGCGGGAGGTTCTCGGGAAGCTGGTCGATATGCGGTACGAACGCAACGACATGAACTTGGTGAGGGGCAACTTCCGGGTCCGGGGTGACACGATCGAGGTCCACCCGGCGTACGAAGAGTTCGCGGTGCGGATCGAACTGTTCGGCGACGAGATCGAGAGCATCGTCAGCTATGACCCGGTCACCGGAGAGAAGCTGGAGGCTCTCACGGATCTGGTCATTTGGCCGGCAACCCACTACTCCGCGTCAGATGAAAAAATGCGTGGCGCTATCCTCACGATCGAGGACGAGCTGCGGGACCGTCTTCAAGTGCTCGAGAAGGAACAGAAGCTTCTGGAGGCGCAGCGGCTGAGAATGCGGACCCAATACGACCTCGAGATGATCCAGGAGATGGGGTTCTGCAACGGCATCGAGAACTACAGCCGCCACATCGACGGGCGCCAGCCGGGCGAGGCGCCGTTCACACTCACCGACTTCTTCCCCGAAGACTACCTCACCATCATCGACGAAAGCCACGTGGCTGTCCCCCAGCTCCACGGCCAATACGCCGGCGACCGCTCACGCAAAGAAGTTCTCATCGAACACGGGTTCCGTCTGCCCTCAGCAGCCGACAACCGCCCCCTCCGATTCGAAGAGTGGACCGAGCGGTCCGGCCAGGTCGTGTTCCTGTCGGCCACGCCCGGCCCCTACGAACTGGAACACTCGGCCACGATCACCGAGCAGATCGTCCGACCCACGGGACTCATCGACCCCGAGGTCGTCATCCGCCCGACCAAAGGTCAGATCGACGACCTCATGGAAGAGGTCACCAACGTCATCAAGGCCGACGGACGCGTCCTGATTACCACCCTCACCAAGAAGATGTCCGAGGACCTCACCGACTACCTCCTGGAGCAGGGCCTGCGGGTCAGGTATCTGCACTCCGAGGTGGACACGATTCAGCGAATCGAGTTACTTCGTGGCTTGCGGCTCGGCGACTTCGACGTGCTGGTCGGCATCAATCTTCTTCGGGAAGGGCTCGATCTTCCCGAGGTGCAGCTGGTGTGCATTCTCGACGCCGACAAAGAAGGCTTCCTTCGATCCGAAACATCACTGATCCAGACCATCGGCCGAGCGGCCCGCAACGTCGACGGCCGCGTGATCATGTATGCCGACAAGGTCACCGATTCCATGCAGCGGGCAATGTCGGAAACCAACCGGCGTAGGGCACTCCAGATGGCCTACAACGAAGAGCACGGAATCAACCCTCAGACCGTCCGCAAGGCAGTCACCGACATTCTGGCGATGCTGCGCCCCAACGAGGAACGCAAAACCGCACCGATACCCGGAGAAGGTTCCCGGTCTCGACGGCCCGGTGAGGACAAACGGATCAAGGAGATGTCCGATCTCCCCGAAGACGAGCTGCGCCGCCTGATTCTCACCCTCGAAGAAGAAATGAAAGAGGCATCAGCCGATCTCCGTTTCGAGTACGCAGCGAGGATTCGCGACGAGATCAGGGATTTGAGGCGAGAACTTCGGGAGATGGTGTAGAGCCGGTGGGTCGGGCGATGAACCAGTCGCTCTCGGTCTCTTCGCCGGTTTCCTGATCGACGATCTTGAGCGGTTCGGCCACCACCCATTCAGGCCTCGCGTCCAGCCACGCTTGGAATCCGCCGCCGCTTTTCCAGACAACTGCGTCGGGCTCATATCGATCGATCACCGCTTCGAAGTCTCCCCCGTAGAGCAGCACGTCGAAGTCGTTCAGAACCTGTTCGGGATAGAAATCGAATCGGTCGTCAACGAAGACGCCGGCGTCGGTTCCGTATCGAAACCCGAGATAGTTCCCGACCACTTCAGAGTGAAGGATCCGCGCATCGTTGCCGAGCAGACCCTCGGCTTCGAGGAGATCGAGCTCTTCGATCGGATACCCCTCGAACTCGATGGGTGCCGAGGCGGCTGTGAGAATGGCAAGACCCAACAGGGCGCCCGAGCCGACGCCGAGAACCCGGGGAACGAAACCTCGGTCGGAGTGACGAAGCTGGCCAAAGGCAAGTCGAAGGTTGGGAGCGGACGCAACGGCGAGAACGACGCTGGCCACCACGATGTTCCTGATGGCAAGGAAGGCTGCCAGCGAGAAGATCGCAGCAGGAACAACCGATCGCCACTGAACCGACTGGGTCAGCGACACGATGAACGCCACCAGCAATCCGGCGAAGATCCAGGCGGTGAGACCTTCGAGAGTGAAGGGCCGCCACTCCACCACGTTCTCGAGGGCCTCTCCTCGGCGTAACAGTTCCACCGGGAACCAAAGAAGCCTCGGGCCCAAGGGGTTCACGGCACCGAGGACGGTCCCGGCGGTTGTCCACGCCAGGATCTTGGCGACGTCGACGGGGAATTCACGACGATCGATCCACTCACCCACGCCGATCGTTCCAACCAATACCCCGGCAAGAGGGAATGAGCCATGGGTGTTGACCCACACCCACATGATGGCGAGCAACCACTGGGGTCGAATCAGCCCCTCGAGAACCGAAAAGACCAGGAGAAACCCCAGAAGGCCGAACAGGAGCGGTCGCGCCGACCACATGCTTGCGCCAATGATCAGCACCGCACCGCTCAGCACAAGGGGAACAAATACGTTTTCGTTCTTGCGGCTGGTCAGCTTCCACACCAGGGCGGCCGAACAACCGGCGAGGATTCCATTCAACACCCGAATCCCGAACCCACCGAGCGTCGAATCCAATGCCGCATAGAGCACGCTGGCGAGCCAACTCTGGACGACCCAGGGATCCCCATTGGCCGTGAAGCTGTACGGATCCGTCGTGGGCACGCTGCCCCGGTCAAGAATCAGTTGGCCGGTCGCGAAGTGGGTGAGGAAGGAGTTGTCTCCAAGGACCCGACGACCGATGAGGAACCCGACCGCTGCAAAGAACAGGACGAATGACGCCTGGAGCGTCAGGCCGTCCTTGCCCTTCTCACCTGTCAAGGTCGACATTTTGGAACTAGGTGAAGTTGGCGATGATGCTGATCATGGCAGGACCGAGTACCACGACGAACAACGCCGGAAAGATGCAGAACACCATGGGGATCATCATCTTGACCGGTGCTTTTTGCGCGGTTTCCTGGGCCTTCTGACGGCGCTTGATGCGCATCTCGTCGGACTGGCTGCGAAGCACTCGCCCGATGGATACACCGAACTGGTCGGCCTGAATCATCGACATCACGAACGATCGGATCTCAGCAACGTTGACCCGCTCATCCATAGCCCTGAGCGCATCGCTTCGGGAAGAACCAGCTCGGGACTCACCCAAGACGCGTGCGAACTCGTCGGACAGCTCGCCGGGAACATTGTTGATAACCCGGTCCAAGGCCTGCTCGAAGCCGAGGCCAGCCTCGACCGAGATCACCAACAGATCGAGAGTGTCGGGGAGCTGGCGGGTGATGGCCAGCTGTCGGGCTTCGACTCGTTTTGTGAGCGAGTTGCTCGGACCAAGTGCGCCGATCAGGATGCCAAGGCCGGTGGCGGCAAGCTGGAGCAGACCGGACAGGTTGAACGGGTTCCAGATCAGCATCGTGATCAACCACAGAGGGATGAACACGAATCCCAGCACTCGGAGAGCGAGAAAGCGTTCAACCTTGTCGGGATCGGTGATACCGGCTTGGAGATGCTTGCGACGAATCGACTCGACGTACTCGGGCGGGTTGAATCGACCGCCGAACTTGCCGAGCAAGGCTACGAAAGGAGCCAGAAGGCGTTCCTGTATCGGAGCGAGCAGCTCCTGATCGCGGACACTTTCGACTTCGTAGTCGTCCAGCTGCCGCAGGGTATTGCGAACCGCAGCGCGCTCTTCGAGCCCGCCCACGATCGCGAAGACCAGCAGGCCGATCGCCATTGCGATTCCGCTGACGAAGACCGCAGGGTGAATGGTGGTGAGAACGTCAAACATTGATCGTGATGATCTTTCTCATCCAGGCGAGGCCGATGCCGCCGGAGATCACTCCGGCCACAATGAAGCCCTTGCCGAGGCTGCTCGTGAATAGGGACTCGATGTAGCTGGGGTTCATGATCCACATCACGAACCCGAGCCCAGGGGGCAGGCCGCCGAGGATGGCCGCGGACAACTTGCCTTCGGCGGTGAGGGCTCTCACTTCGCCAGCGAGGCGTTCGCGGGCCACCATCGTGTCCGAGACGGTCATGAGCAACTCGTTCAAGTTGCCGCCCACCTCACGCTGGATACTGATCGCCATGACCGCCCAGGCGAAGTCTGGGCTGTCGAGGCGGGTTGCGACACCCTCGAGTGCTTCCTCGATCTCGCGACCCAGGCGGGCCTCGGTCATCGCTCGGGTCAACTCATAACCCATCGGCTCAGCGATTTCGTGGGAGACCGCTTCGAGACCCTGGGGCAGTGAGTAACCCGCACGGAGGGTGCCTGCCAACAGCTGGAGCATGTCGGGCAACTGAGCTTCGAACGCTTTGATCCGCCGGCGTGCCTTGAACTGAACACCCGACGAGGTCGCCAGCGCAGCGACAGCTGCGACGATGAGTCCTCGGATGAACGAACCAGTGAAGGCGAAGCCGAGTCCGAATCCGGTCAGGGTGATGAGGCCGAAGATGCCCATCGCTTCGCCGGCCCGAAGCGGGATCCGACCCTGTTCGAGGATCTCCTCGACCCGGGCGAGAAAGCCACGGTCTTCGGCGAAGGACTCGGTCAGCTCGACCGCTTTCTTCACCAGAGCGGTTTGGACGAGAGCGGTTTCTTCCTCGTCGAGCTCGGCTCCCTCTTCCTCCCCGGAGTAGCGCCGGAGCATTCCTTCGAGAGTGCTTTCGCCGCCGGCGAAGATGTTGCCGAGCGACCATACTGCGGCAAGCATGCCGACGGCGGTCAACCCAACGGTGATGGCCAGCCCCGTGCCGGAACGAAGGAAGTCGAGCGGTGAAGGAGGCGGATCGATGACGGGTTCGAGCGCGAGGGGCTTGTCCGTGAGGCGTCCTCCTCGATAGGAGATCGAGATCGCACTCTGACCAATCTGCAGCGTGAGGTCTCCACGTTCGGTCAGTTCGGTCTGTCCCTCATAGGAGACGATCAGGCGATCCGAGCCGATGCCCATGGCCAGGTCGAGAGCGGATTCGAATTCCACTCCGTTCCGGGCGTCGAACAGGGCACCACCGGTCACACCGGTGAGGGCACCGAGCCTGCGCTCGCCCACAGTGCCGCCCGGGTCGCCTTCATAGCGAGCGCCGAGCACCTGGACATTACGTCGTACCAGCTCAGAGCGAACCGCAACCGGCGTGGCGACCGAGGCGCCGTCGTCGAAAGCGGAGGTGACGATCATCGTGCGGTGGGTGTCGACGTCTTCGCTGAAGAGTTCTGCGCCCCGCAACATGCCGTTGAAGATGGCCGAGCCGTTCGAGGTGTTCATCGATCGGACCGCTCTCGCTGCGGACTGGAGGTTTCCGGTCAGTGCGGTCTGCACCTGATCACGGTTCCCGGCCGCCACAACGGCAACCTTCACACCATCGGGAAGTCCCTCGATATGGCTGGCAACCTGTTCGATCGTCGCCTCGAACTGATTCGCTCGGGAGAGCTTCGCGTTGGCATCGATCACGAACACGATCTCGACGTTGTCACCAGCCTCGAGGGCGGACGACACACCTGCGGCATCGACCATCTCGCCTTCGGCGATGAGGGTGATGTCCTCGGCGCCGACGTCGTAGGTGCCGCTGAGGACCGTCAGTTCGACAGGATTCTCGGTCGCGTCGACCTCGTGGACAACGAGGAACTCGGGGCTGTCGGTCTGGGCCAGCGCCGGGGCGAACCCCACGAGCACGGCCAGCACAGCGAGAGCGCTGAGGACTGCCCCGGTGAGCACCCTGAGGGTTCGGAAGGTCATCGCCGACCTCGCGTCGGTGCAGCCTCGCCGCCGTTGGGGCTGAACATCTCGGGACCGAGACGAATGCCGTGGTCGGCAAGTTTCTGGGCGAACTTGGGACGAACACCAGTTG
Source organism: Acidimicrobiales bacterium (assembly GCA_048550155.1). Taxonomy (GTDB): domain Bacteria; phylum Actinomycetota; class Acidimicrobiia; order Acidimicrobiales; family SZUA-35; genus JABDIY01. The sequence continues at coordinate 8,708 of JBLYYW010000058.1, forward strand.
ATTTCAGCTGTCCCTTGAATCGTCCCTGTTCGTCGACACCGGCGCCGAAGTCGAACAGGAACACGTCCTGAAGTGTGACGACCTCACCTTCCATGCCCGCCACCTCGGTGATGTGGGTGATCCGTCGGGAGCCGTCACGGAGGCGCTGCAGCTGGACGATCATGTCGACAGCGGATGCGATCTGCTCCCGGATGGCGCGAACCGGCAAGTCATAGCCGGCCATGAGAACCAGGGTTTCCAGTCGGGAAAGCGTGTCCCGCGGGTTGTTGGCGTGAAGGGTAGTCAGGGAGCCGTCGTGGCCGGTGTTCATGGCCTGGAGCATGTCCAGGGCCTCACCGGAACGACACTCGCCGACAACGATGCGGTCGGGGCGCATACGGAGTGTGTTCTTGACCAGGTCGCGGATGCTGACCTCGCCTTTGCCCTCTACGTTTGCGGGCCGGGTCTCGAGTGAAAGTACGTGATCCTGGTGAAGCTGAAGCTCCTTGGCATCCTCGACGGTGATGATGCGCTCATCGGTTGGGATGAAAGAGGACAGAACATTGAGTGTGGTCGTCTTACCGGTTCCGGTACCGCCGGCGACGATGACGTTGAGCTTTCCGACAATACATGCCTGCAGAAAGCGGGCCGAGTGCACGCTGAGCGTGCCAAATCGAATGAGGTCGTCAATCCGGAGCGGATCGGCGGCGAACTTACGGATGGTGAGGAATGGGCCACCAACCGCCAGCGGTGAGATCACTGCGTTGACGCGGGATCCGTCGGGGAGGCGGGCGTCGCACAACGGTGACGACTCGTCGATTCGACGGCCGATCTGGGCGACGATCTTGTCGATGATGCGACGCAGGTGCAGTTCGTCGACGAAGGAGACCTCGGAGAGGGTGAGCTTGCCGCTCTTCTCCACATAGATCTGCTTGGGACCGTTGCACATGATTTCGGACACCTCGTCGTCCCGCAACAGCTTGTCGATCGGGCCGTAGCCGAGAATGTCGTCGGAGACGTCCTGGATCAGCTGGGCCTTGTCAGCCGCTGACAGCGGGGTGCGCTCCATGGCCAGGGCGTTGTGGAGTGCCTCGTGAACCTTCTTGCGAAGTTCGTCCTCACTCAGCCGCTTGTCATAGAGGATGGGGCCGAGTTCCTCAATGAGGGAGCTGTGGACCCGGTGGCGAAGTTCGTCCAGGGCAGGGTCGCGCCGACCACTCAGCTTCGCCGCCGCCGGGGCTGATCCGCCCTCTTGTGCTCCCTCTTCTGAGTTCGCCTCGTGTAGTCGCTTGTAAAGAGACATCTGCCCCTGCCTTGAGTTGTCCTGGGTGTACTGGTGGCGCCGTCGGTCAACGCCGCCTCTTTCTTCATCGGCCTACTTGGAGCCGAGTTGATCTTCTATCCGCCGAAGAAACGGCGACGTCCGGTCTGTTGAGCTTCCAACTGGGCCCCATCGAGGAACCGCATTGCGAGCTCTTCGAACGAACGAGCGGGACTCGACTTCGGATATGAGACGACAACAGGGCTTCCCTTGTTGACTGAGATCGGCACGACCACGTCGCTCGGCACTCGAGCCGCGGCGTGAACCTGCAGTGTCTTCTCGACCTCGTTGACGTCGAGTTTCACCTTGGAGTCGGAGCGGTTCAGAACCAGATGAAGACGTTCCTTGGGAATGTCCAACAACTGGAGGGTGCTCAGTCCGATCTTCACGTTCTTGATGTTCGGAATGTCGAGACCGGCCACCATGATCACTTCGTCGCTGGCCTCGATGAGGCTGAGAACAACGTCGTTGAAGTACGCCGGCAGGTCGATGATCACATGACCGGCGAAACGCTTGACGATTTCTGCCAGCCGTACCATTTGTTCGCCCGTAATCTGGTCGGCGAACGTCGGCTCCATCGGAGCGGGGAGCACCCGAAGTCCGGTCTCTTCGTGAGTGGTCATCAACTGCTGCATCAGAATCGCATCGAGCTTGTCGAGCTGAGTGATGGCATCCACCACGGTGTGGGTGGGCTGCAGCTTGAGCATGACGGCGATGTCGCCGAACTGGAGATGTCCGTCGATGAGGACCACCGGGCGATCCGAACGCCGAGCCAGTGAACAGGCGATGTTGGTCGCAGTCACCGACTTGCCCGAACCACCCTTGGTGGAGAAGACCGTGATGACCATGCCGGGATCGCCCTCGAGTTCGTCGAGGATCTCGGCGCCGGCACCCGCAGCGGGCGCCATCGGAGCGCCGCCGCCAGAACCGGTAGAGGCGAGGCCTTCGGCCACACGCTCAACCGTGTCCTGCAATTGCATCTGGTCGATCGGTGCTGACAGTACGTCCCGCACGCCGGCCCGCATCGCACTCTGCAGAAGGGCGGTGGAGACCTCGCTGGTCACCAGGATCGCTCCAACCTCAGGATGGGTACGGGTCCAGGTCTGGATCGTGGCGAGGTCGCCAGCGTCAGCACACGAAGGTCCGAGGATCACCACGACCGGGCCCATTCCGAGTCGAGACTCGAGCTCGGCCAGGCTGGCTGCCGATCCGGCACCTTCGCCGAATTGTGCTGCAAGGTAGTCGCGGACGGCCTGATCAGCATCGACCACCGCAACGGCTGCGCCGTTGGCGATCTGGGGCCGAAGGGCCGTACCGTCACCTGCCGGTTCAGTTGTGTCGGGTTCGGGCTCTTCTCCGAATGAGGAGAAATCGTCGAGTCCGAACGAGAGGTCGATGTCTTCCATGGTTAGGGCCTCGCAGTTGCGGCTAGTGCGTCCTGGAGCAATTCGTCTTCGTAGCGCTCACACACGGTGGGGTCGCCTGCGTTCTCGGGCTGTGGCGGTCCATAAGGAGTGAGCAGGGAACAGCTCTCACCGGGCAGCTCGTAGGTCTCGAAGTCGAGCTGCGGGATAGGCCACGGCTCGTAGTCGGGTGAGACCAGCGTGAGGTAGAAGTCGTCCAGAGCGTGCATGATCTGGGCC
>JBLYYW010000059.1:0-3954 GCA_048550155.1 Acidimicrobiales bacterium
TCACCGTCCCCTCCGGAATCCCGTACTGAAAGTTGAGCACCCTTGGTCTGTACGACGACAGGCTCGGTGTAGCGGAGGCTATGTCGGCTGATTTGTGATGTTGAGGCTTCGAGTGTCATTAGTGATTCTTCCTTTGGTTCGGTGGTTCTATTCGGGGTAGTTGGGTGTTCGTTCGTGGCGAGGGCCGCCGAGGATGTAGGTGGTTGAGCGATCCCGCGATCAGTCAGCGGCGACCGCGTCGATGACTCGGCGAAGCTCGAGCAGTTGGAGATGCAGGTTCGGCCCTTGCTTGCCGAGCGCTTCATCGACCTCAGCCAACGTTGGTTGAAACAACTCGCCAGCAGCGCGATGTGTCGCTCGGCCCTCAGCCGTCAGGACGAGACGGTAGGAACGACGATCCTCGATACTTGGAACCCGATCGACATGGCCCCGCTTCTCGAACCGCTTGACGTAACTTGACACGGTCGTCGCTGGAGCCGACATCCAACCAGAGAGTTCGGATGGGGTCATGCCGTCGTCCCTTGCGAGCACGGAATAGATCCCGAATTCATCGGCGTCCAGACCCGTTGATTTGATCACGTCGTCAATGAGCGAACTGACTGCTCGCGACACCAGCCAGGTGTCAAACAGCACGTTGCCGATGCCAAGGTCGAGCATGTCGACGGTGTTGGGAGTGGTCGGCGGGTTGCTCACTGATGTGCTCCTGCCTCGACGTGGACCGATGGTCGATGCTGTCCATCTGATGGCAAGTTGGTGCTGCGGGCATCGATCATGTGTCGTGCGGGTTTTGCGATGAGCACAACCAGAGTTCCTATGAGCACAAGACCACCCGCCTAGATCCGAGTGAACGCACCAACGAGTCGCGGCGAGAGCTTTGGGCCCTGTCGCCGGCCTGCTCCACTGCGCCTGATGAATAGTGTTTTGTGGTCATGATTCCCTTTCGATTAACTGCGATATCGCACTATATAATACGATATCGCAGTATATGTCAAGCGCTGAGCTTCGTGGGAGAATCGGACCGTCCGTGGGAGGAGGCAAGTGATCACCGTCGGTCCTGACCAGCTGAACCGAGCCACCCTGCAGCGCCAAATGCTCCTGCGACGCGAGCCCGTCACCGTCAATGAGGCCGTGCGGCGCATCGCTGCACTGCAGGCACAGTCCCCGTCTGCACCCTACGTGGCGTTGTGGAACCGCATTGCTGATTTGGACTTCGACGCAGTCGACCAGGCATTTGCCGATCGGTCGCTGGTCAAGGCATCCCTCATGAGAATCACCCTGCACGCCGTAGATGCCAACGACTACCCGGCGTTCCACACCGCGTCGACACCACTCCTGCGGGCTGCTCGCCTCAACGACCGCCGCTACCGAGACTCAGGTCTGACAACCGAGGACGCTGACCGTGGGGTGCCAGCGCTACTCGACTTTCTTGAAACACCTCGATCAAAGTCCGAGATCCTCGACCACCTGGCCCGCAGCGTCAGCAGCGAGCCGCGCTTGTGGTGGGCACTCAGGACGTATGCGCCGCTCGTGCACGCGCCGACGGGGCCGCCCTGGTCGTTCGATCGCGACACACGCTATGAGCGTGCGCCAACGGTGGATCGCCCGCCGGTCGACGAAGCTGTCCGGTCGCTCGTGCGCCACTATCTTTCCGCGTTCGGACCGGCCACATACGGCGATTTCGCCCAATTCAGCCTGCAGGTAATGTCGGTCGCTCGGCCGGCCTTCGAATCCCTGCGAGGCGAACTCGTCAGCTACAGCACCGTCGATGGCGACGAGCTGTTCGATGTCGCCGACGCACCCGAACTCCCCGACCCCGACACACCGGCCCCACCACGGTTGATGGCCATGTGGGATAGCACGCTTCTCGCCTACCGCGACCGAAGCCGTATTATCCCCGACCACTACCGGCCCTATGTCATTCGACGAAACGGCGACGTGCTCCCGACAGTTCTCGTCAACGGAAGAGTTGCAGGGGTCTGGAAAGGCGGCCCGGACGGCATCGAGGTCGGTGCGTTCGAACCGTTCGACCTCGACACATGGGACGCCCTCGACATCGAAGCACGCCACCTCCACGCAGTCCTCGCAGACCGCGCCCGGAACGTGTTCGAGCGAGCCGGAACCTGGTGGCCCAAACTCCCCAAAACCTCAACTCGACTGCTCGGCACCCAGTGAACGCACCTCACAGGCCACGAACGACGCTTGCCGACTTCGACCCAATAGACCGAGCCACGCGTCACGAAAGTGCGGACCGTTCCATGCGCTCACCGACCGCGACGCGATCAGGTAGGTGCTCGCCTGCTGCCATCGCTGCATCCGTTGAGATTTGGTCGCCGAACGACTTCTTCGATTTCACGGCGTGACCTCGCAAGCGTCATCGTGGCGCTACTACCGCAACACCGTTCGACACCGCCGCCTCTGCCAAACGGTCGTCGTATGTGATCAATCCCTCGAGGTCGTCGCCGAGATCAAGCGCCGCAGCGAGATGAACCGCGTCGAGCGACCGCAGCCCAGACGGGTCAAGCCTGCCAGCATCCTCGAACAGCGCAGGCGTGACGTGCACCAGAGTGACCGCATCCAAGATCTCACGCGCCTGCAGCACCCGGTCTGGCACTGCCCGGCGAACCGCCCGCATCAACTCGGTTCGAACCAAATCGCACGCAACAAGCTCTCGATCAGATTCTTCCAACCATGACCGCAGCGCGGACGTCTCTGACTCAGCAACCACCAGCTTCACCAACGCGGAAGTGTCAACGTAGAACGCCACCTCAATACCGCTCGTCGTCTCGCATCTCCGCCAGCGCGCTCGACAGGTCGGGCCCGGGCTCGGGAGCTGGCAACTCGATCAACCTGCCACGCGCCGGTCGCGCATGGCCCGATTCGATCAGTGCGACCAACCGCGACTTCGGAATCGCCGACATACGAGCAACCGGACGCCCACGATCAGTAATCGTCACCGTTTCCCCCGCAGCAGCCTCAGCGACCACCGCCGAAGCGTTTTGTTTCAGTGCACGAATACCAACCTCAGACATGTGCTTCAATGTAGCACATAGTGGAATCGAACGCCACCCGTGGGCGGAACGCCGAAGCAATCACCGACACGAGCGAGGTGACCAGGCATGCGGTCAGCTCCTGAGTATCTGATCCATCTGTCGCTGCTTCCAGGTCGATGCAGCAAACGATGGTCGGTTCAACCGGACGACGAGCCCGTGGACAGCAATCCCAGCGCCCCATCCGATGAGCGCCCAAATCAACCACCAGGCCGACCATTCACGTGCGATTCCGGCCTGGAGGTTTACGAAGAGATTCACTGCCATGTTGATGGCCATACTGCCCGCGAACACGGCGGCGTGAACGTAGAAGACACGCAGCTGCTGGACGTAACGTCGAGCCGCCTCCTCTCGTTCGTCCGCCGCTAGACCGATCCGGCTCGGGGTTGTTGAGTTCATGAGTTCGCCAGAAGCATGTTGGTCGTTGGCTGGCGGAGCAGGACAATGCCGGTCCAGGCGAACCAGGCAATCGATCCGAGCCCGAAGATCATCCCGACGTCAGACAGGCCGGGGACGAGGGTGATGAGACCAGCGACGGCGCTGACGATGCCCAGGACGTTGAGCCCCCTTGGCAGTCGCCCGGTGCCCCAAGCGGCGAGGCTCACGAGGAGGATCCACATGCCGCCGACGAGCTCGTTGCCGCCGCCGAGACCGTCGGCGACGGTCGAGATGCTCGACCACAACGCTTCAGCTGCTGCCGGGTCGGTTTCATTGAGGTCGGCGACCGCTGCGATGCCGATGTTCTCGGTCATGCCCGTGGCGAACATCAAGCCCGCCCAGATGTAGGCGAAGACCGCGCCGATGTCGGCAAGTTCCGGGCTGACGTCGACGAGACGCTCACGGAGGCTGCGTGCCAACGGGATGATCGCTACGCCGAACACCAGGAAGATGACGAAGTACCAGACGA
>JBLYYW010000060.1:0-3644 GCA_048550155.1 Acidimicrobiales bacterium
CACACGACACTGAGTGTGCTCTGAGGACGATTTTTGGGGGCGCTAGGGGCGGGAACGACATTGGGTGGGGGACGGTCGGGCTGATATGAACCGGCGAATCCCTCCGTACACTCACGTTGGTGGAATCGTCCGTGGAAGCCCTCGAGGGCAACAAGGTAAAAGTCACCGTTCAGATCAGCGAAGCAGAGTTTGAGAAAGATCTCGATGTCGCCTTCAAGCGCCTGGCCAAGGAGGTACGGCTGCCCGGGTTCCGGGCTGGCAAGGCACCACGCAAGGTCCTTGAGGCTCGCATCGGCAGCGAGTACGCCCGAGGTGACGCATTCGAGAACAGCCTGCCCCGTTACTACAGCGAGGCCGTTCGTGATCACGAGGTTGATGTAATCGCTCCCCCCGAGATCGACATCACCGATGGTGAGACCGAGGGCGCAGTCACGTTTGACGCGGTCGTCGAGGTGCGCCCTCAGATCACGATCGTCGGTTACGACTCACTCGAGGTGGAGGTCGATGCTCCCGACGTCGACGAAGCCGAACTCGACGAAGCCCAGGAACGGTTCCTCAAGGCTCATGGTGAACTGGTCGACGCCGACCGCCCTGCCGAAAATGGCGACACCATCATCATGAACATCAAGGCCGAAGTTGATGGGGAAGCCGTGCCCGGTCTCACCGCCGACGACTACAGCTACACCTTGGGCAGCGGCTCCATCGTTCCCGAACTCGACGACGAGCTGGTGGCAGCCGAGCCTGATGACGAGCTCGACTTCGCAGCCAACCATCCCGATCCCGACGAAGAGGAACCGCTCCGCTTCTCGATCAAGATCAACAAAGTCCAGCGCGTCGAGTTGCCCGAACCCACCGAAGAGTTCATGCAACAGAACTCCGAGTTCGACACCATCGAGGAATATCGGGCCGACTACGTCGAGCGTACAACCGCAAGTCGGATCGAGCGGGCAGCAGCCGACCGCCGCAACGCGGTGGCACAAGCCGCCGGTGAGCTCGTGAGCGAAGATGCGGTCACCGCACCGCTGATCGACCTCGAGGTCGAGAACCGGATCGAAGACATGGCGATGCGGATGCAGCAACAAGGCATGCAGCTCGAGCAGTTCATACAGATGACCGGACAAACCAACGAGCAATTCGTGGAAGGAGTGCGAGCCACTGCCGGGGACGGCGCCAAGATCGATCTCGCCCTTCGTGCGGTTGCTGCTGCCGAAGGCCTCGAATGCACCGACGAGGAATTGACCGAAGAGGTCGAATCAGCCTCCGAAGCCCTGGGTCAGCCCGCCGACGAAATCCGCAAGCGGTACGCCGAGGCCGGCATGTTGCCCAACATCAGAGCCGATATCAGCAAGCGCAAAGCCCTCGACTTCCTGGTCGAGAAAGCTACGGTCAAAGACTCCGACGGGAACATCATCGCAGCCGAACGGTTCGAGCTCCCCGAGTCTGAGGACGCCCAGCCCGACACCGACTCAAGCGATGCAGCCGAAGACACCGAAGACTCAAACGACTAAGCAGAGGACCCAAAGATGAGCACCCACCCCCACCAAGCATTCAATCATCTCGTTCCCCAGGTCATCGAACGTACCCACCAGGGCGAGCGAGGGATGGATCTCTTCTCTCGCCTGTTGAAGGACAACATCATCTTTCTGGGCACCCCGATCGATGACACGATCGCCAATCTGATCTGTGCCCAGATGTTGCATCTCGAATCCGAGAACCCCGACCGCGACATCAGCATCTACATCAACAGTCCCGGCGGCGACGTGAACGCCATGTTCGCTATCTACGACACGATGCAGTTCATCAAGCCCGACATCAGCACGATCTGCTTCGGACAAGCCGCCTCGGCGGCAGCGGTGTTGCTTGCCGCCGGCGCACCCGGCAAACGACTGGCTTTGCCCAGCTCTCGAGTGCTTCTGCATCAGCCCTACTCGGGCGCCCAAGGCCAGGTCTCCGATCTCGAGCTTGCAGCCAACGAAATCGACCGACTTCGCACCCAGCTGGAGATGATCCTCGCTACCCATACCGGCAAGTCGATCGAAAAAATCAAGGAAGACACGGAGCGAGACTTCATCCTCACTGCACCAGAGGCCAAGGAATACGGCATCATCGATGAAGTGATCGACAAACGCAATGCCGCGGATCGTTCTGGACCGATTCGCGCAATCGAGTAACAAGGGACCCCTATCAGTGCTCGCTGCTTCCAAAGCTGCAACACTGACCCGTCCAGGAATGAATTTGAGTCGCAGGTAGAAGAGGTCAGGAAGGACTCCGCAGATGGCCAAGTTTGGTGAAGGTGGCGAATTACTCAAGTGTTCCTTCTGCGGCAAGTCCCAGAAGCAGGTCAAAAAGCTGATCGCCGGGCCCGGGGTCTACATCTGTGACGAATGCATCGATCTCTGCAACGAGATCATCGAAGAAGAGCTCGCCGAAGGCACCGACGTTCAGTTCGATGAGCTCCCCAAACCCAAAGAGATCTTCGACTTCCTCGAGGAATACATCGTCGGCCAGAGCCAGGCGAAGAAGATTCTGTCCGTGGCGGTCTACAACCACTACAAGCGCATCCAATACGGCGCATCCGCGGCGCCCGAGGTCGAGCTGGCGAAGTCCAACATCCTCCTGCTCGGTCCCACCGGCTCGGGAAAGACCATGCTCGCCCAGACGATGGCGCGCATCCTCAACGTTCCGTTCGCCATCGCCGATGCCACCGCACTCACCGAAGCCGGCTACGTCGGCGAAGACGTGGAGAACATTCTCCTGAAGATCATCCAGGCCGCCGACTTCGATGTGAAGCGAGCTGAGACCGGAATCATCTACATCGACGAGATCGACAAGGTGGCCCGCAAGAGCGAGAACACAAGCATCACTCGCGATGTGTCGGGTGAAGGTGTACAGCAGGCGTTGCTGAAGATCCTCGAAGGAACGGTCGCCTCCGTTCCGCCCCAGGGTGGACGAAAGCACCCGCATCAAGACTTCCTCCAGATCGATACCACCAACATCTTGTTCATCTGCGGTGGTGCGTTTGCCGGTCTCGACGACATCATCGAGCGGCGCCTCGGCGGTACCTCAGTGGGGTTCAACGCTCAAATCACCGACCCGTCCGAGCGCGATGTGAGCGATCTCTACGCTCAGGTACGCCCTGAGGATCTGCTGAAGTTCGGCCTGATTCCCGAGTTCGTGGGTCGCCTCCCGGTCACCGCAACCGTGTCCCAGCTCAGCAAAGAAGCACTGATCGAGATTCTGAAGACCCCCAAGAATGCGCTCGCCCGTCAGTATCAGACGTTCTTCAAGATGGAAGACGTCGAACTCGAGTTCACAGACGATGCAATGTCGGCCATCGCCGATCTGGCTCTTCTTCGCAACACGGGCGCACGAGGCCTGCGTGCAATCCTCGAGGAGGTACTGCTCGACGTCATGTACGACCTACCCGGTCGGGCCGACATCGGCAAGTGCGTGATCACCGCGGAGACCGTCAACCAGAACGCCAACCCCACACTGGTGCCGCGTTCAGGCAAGCGCTCCCGACCTCGCCGCGCCGCGTCGTAATATTGCCTGCGCTCGCCTTCCGCGTAGGGTGGCGAACGCGGTAGTTGTTGGGCTGTTGTCTGGGCTCGGCGGTGTCTGTGTTGGTCGGGTCGCTTCGGCCA
>JBLYYW010000061.1:0-5748 GCA_048550155.1 Acidimicrobiales bacterium
CCCGAGCCCGATCGTGGACGAGAAGCGTCCATTCAATTCTTTGAAATATCAGCTGACGGCGACAATCGGCTGAAAAGTCAGTCGGCGGCGACACCAATTGTCACCCCTAGCTGATTTTTGGTGTTAGACGAGGGGCCATGGCCAGCGGTGGCCATCGGTGTCGTCTTCGGGGAAGTGACCTGCTTCCACGATGGCCCGGGCTCGGGTCAACATCGCATCCTGTTCGAAGGGGTTGAGCATGGCGGCGAGTGGTGCTGGTGGCCCCGTTTCGATGAACGCGGCGACGTCGTCCAGAACCTCGGTCGGGATCGGATCGCCGACGAAGTCCCAGATGACCGTTCGCAGTTTGAATTCGGCGTGAAACGACAGGCCGTTGTCGATGCCATAGACATGCCCATCCGGACCCAGGAGGCAATGGCCGCTCTTGCGATCGGTGTTGTTGGCGATGAAATCGAGCACACACAACCTCTGGAGATCCGGAATGGCAGTACGGGCTTCGAGCAGCGTGAAGTAGTGCTCGGAGAAGTCGGCGTTGACGAAGGCCTGCATCGACCCCTCCCCCATCATGCCGGTGGCCAACGTGGTGGGCGGGATCACCGACCACCCCAGCGCATCGCTCAGTCGGAACGTTGCGACTTCGCGGCGATACAGCCCATCGGGGAAATCCCACAACGGCCGTTCGCCCTGTCCAGGCTTGTAGATGGCCCGCACGTCGCGATCGTCGTCTGCGGTGAAGTGCACCAGAAGCGTGAGGTTGGAGCTGTAGGGCATCCGGCCCTCGATCTCGAACTCACCGTTCTCGAACAGTTCGATCAGGCCATCGACAGGCGCATCGAAGGGCACGACCGTCCCGGTAGTTTCCGCCATCGTTCTAGTTCAGCCGAGGACAGGCATGCCCTGTGGGATCGAGCGGCTGACCACACAAACGGCACGGCGGGCGACCACTGGCCATCAGTTCCTCAGAGGTTCCGATGAACGCCGCGGCCTGATCGACAGACAGGTGAACCCGCAGGGTCGACCCTTTGAGTTCTTCGTCTTCGACGACCGCAGCCAGTTCCTCCTCCAGTGTTGGTTGCTCCACCAACTCCTCGACCACCAGCACAACCCGGTTCTCCACCTCGTCGATACCAACGGCGATCTGACCTACCACGAAGACCGGTTGGGCCGGCTCGATCAGCGGCACCGGCTCGATCGGCTCGGTCGTCGGCGCAGGGAGGTCCTCGAGCACCGTGCGCAGGAAGTCGGCAAGTGCAGCGACCTGCTGTTTCTCCAGCTTCACGCTGTGATAGCCGAACTGGTCGCCGGCTTGAATGAAGAACGTCCGTGCCCCCGGCTCACCGGTGGCACCGGCGGTGAAATGACTGGTTTCGCGGTATTCGTACAGCTCGCTCATGACATCAACTCAGCACAAGGGTAGAGAGATCGTCGCCGGTTGAGTTGACGGCCAGAACACGGGGCCCGACGTGGGTGAACAGGACCGCCGAGATCGAACACGGTCCGACCACGATCCGTTGGAATTGATCCAGATGGGTCCCCATCGCATCGGCGATCGCCGCTTTGATGGGATCGGCATGCGACACACAGACGATGCGCTCGCCGGGATGTTCGGCGACCAGTTCGTGGAGCTGACCGGTGATGCGGGTCTGCATCTCGGCGAACGACTCGCCGCCGGGAAACCGGAACCCGCTGGGGTACTTCTGCACCGTCTCCCACTCGGGCAGCTTGTACAGATCTTTCAGTTTGGCACCGGTCCACTCGCCGAATTCGGCTTCGATGAGCCCTTTGCGAATCCGGATCCGGTGCCCCAGAGCCTTGGCGATCGGCGCCGCAGTCTCCTTGGTTCGTTCCATGGGGCTGGCGTACACCGCAGCAAAGCTGTCGCCGCCGAGGCCGGCCAGTCGCTGGGCAGCCCGCTCTGCTTGGGCGAGTCCTTCGTCTGCGAGGTGCAGCCCCTTAGCTCGCCCGGGTAGCACCGAACCTGTCGTGGGGGTCTTGCCGTGCCGCACCAGAAAGATCGTGGTCGGCTTGGGCGGAGCGGGTTTCCTCTTGGGTGCCATAGAAGCACTCAATCGTACCGCCCCACCCCAGCGCTCTCCCGAACCCCTCTCGCAAAACGCTCCGTACGCACTCAGCCCGTGCGCTGTGGGGAGGCGACCGACTCGACGGTGATCGTGACGGACTTCTGATTGGACAGGATTCCCAGCAGTGCGAATTCGACCTCTCGGGTGAGCGAAACCACCATGTCGTTCGTCAGCAGATCGGGATCCCGCGCCTCGACCCGCCCCGTACCGGTGAACTCCCAGGTGCTCGGCGAGCCCAACACCTCCTCCGCGGCAGCGACTGCTGATCCGGGATCGAGGATCAGCTCGCCAGAAAACCGGAACTCGTCCACATCGATGGCATTGGCACCCGCAGTCGCTGCGGCATCAGCGCGCTGAACGAGATCCTGGCGAGCCGCCACGACCCGCCAAAGATCGATGCTGATACCGCCCACGACGAACAGCAGCAACGTCATTCCCAGGCCGAGCGTGCTGATGGAGCCCCGTTCGGAGGTACGAGCGTCGGGGTGTGAACTCATCGGGGCGTCCGAACGTAGGTTGGGTACCGCTCCACGTGGGTCGCGGTATAGGTGATCGAACCGAAGTCGAACAGAGCGATTGCTCTGAGCTGCACTTGAACACGAACCTCCACGTCGGCTGCGAGGGCAGCGGTCGGAGCCACCGACGTGATCCTCAGCTCGCCGGAAGCGAAGCCGTGGCTCGACGCAGTGGCGTCCAATGCTCGGTCAAGCGACTCTGCATCACCTCCGCTCAGGACGAACGCCCGGGCCGATTCAGCCGCAGCGTCATTGGCTGCGTGGACTCCTTGAAGCCAGGTGGGAATAGTAAGAATCACGACCGCCACAGGGATGATGAGAAACCCCAGAACCATCGGAAGCTCGACGACAGCCGACCCCTGCTCGGATGGCGTTCGACCACGATGATGGAGCACGCGACGCATCACGGCTCGGGCAACCGTTCGACCGCAGCGGTGGCACGTACCTCGAAGTTCCAGTCCGGCGAGATCGGAAGCCATTTGCCGAACGTGACGGGAACAACCACTTCGGCGAACTCGCCCCCGACCGAACACCGAGGGGCACCGACTCCTTTGCCCAGCGATCCGCCCAGCAGATCGCCGCGAGCGGCATCGAAGACTGCTTCGCAAGTCCCGGGCGCCGCGCCGAACGCGGCAGCTGACCGGGCGGCATCATTGGCCGCGGACTGGACCGCACCGCGGCCGTATTGCCACACCGCGAACTGGGTGATCAACACGAAGGCGAAGAACATCATGGCGATGCCCACGACCCCCGGAAGCAGGATCGAGCCCCGCTCAGGGTCCGACATCAGGCTCGTTACCCGCCGGTGACCATGTTGCCGATGCGAGACAGCAGGGTATTGGTTACATCGGTCATTCCGGTGAGCAGCAGCGCAACGATGGCCACGCCCAACGCGGCGAGGCCGAGGTACTCCACGACGCCGGCGCCGCGCTCGCTGCGACGGCACGTGCCACTGATCCGGAGCTGAAGTAGTGCGATGGTGAGCATGGGTTCTTTCCTCCACTAAAGGTTTTGGTTCGACGGCATCAAAAAGTGCCGAAGATCATGGGAAGCAGCGGGACTGCTACGAACAAGATCATCACCGGGGTGATGAAGAGAAGAAGGGGCAGAAGCATTGCGGTGCGTCGTTTGACCGCAGCTCGAGCGAGATCCTGCTTGCGCTCGATCCGGAGGTCCTCGGCCACCGAGAGGAGTGATCCCGCAATGTCACCGCCACTGTTGGACGATGCTGCGAGGAGCCGGTACAGCCGTGCGGCCGCCGGTTCGTCGGTGGACTCGGCCAGCTTGTCGTAGGCACGTTGGGACGCCGTACCAGAAGAAATCCACGACAACGCTTCGGACAGCTCGGCCACGACGGGGCCCCGCGCAAGTTGGCACACAGACCGCACAGCGTCGACGGGGCCGCTTCCGGTGCGAAGGCGAACGGCGAGCAGCTGCGCAACCGTGTAGACCTCGCTCCGCATGCGTTGGGCCCTTTTCTCAGTAGCAGCGGTCAATCGGCTGCGCTGGTAGGTGGCGCCAAATATGCCGAGGCAGGTCATGAACAGCATGGCCAAGGGCACGCTGCGCAAGCTGATCCCGATGGTGGCTCCCAGGGCGATCCCACCCACGGTGTGGGCCAGCTGGCGCATTCTGTATTGGGCGGGGTCGGTGTCGGCGAAGCCAGCGTTGCGAAGCCGCCGCCGGAGCGTGTCGTGATCGGCGGCATCGATGAGGGAACCCAACTGTTCGGCCCACTGAACCAGGAGCGGACCGAAGACCCTCCCGATCGCTGTGCGATCATCGTGACGGGTGAGAGTAGCCACCGACACATCGGCGTAGCCGGTGCCGAGCCGCGACCGGGAAAGGGCCGCGTAGGGGCGGACTCGCCCGGCGAGCAGTCGGCGAGGTGTCACCAATGATCGTGACACCAGGCTCGCGAACCCGGCCGCCGCAGCTGCTGCAAAGAAGGCACTATTCACGTTTGGCCCCCGGCGGCCAGAATCCTTTGCTCGGCGGGAACCCGCCCGAGTCGATTGATCATGAAGAGACCACCCATACACAACAGCCCGCCGATGGCGATGACCAGCCAGCCAGCGGCGCTGCGGTAGAAGGCTGCGTAGTCCCTCGAAGTGGCGATCATCATGATGAGGACCAGGAAGGGCAACACTGCTGCACTCCTGGATTCGATCCGAACTTCCAGCTGTGCGGTCTGAATCTCCTCGCGAAGGGCGATGTCGCCTGCGGTGGCATCGGCAAGGTCGGCCAGGATGTCGATCACGACCGCCGATCCCTGCTCGAATGCAACGAGAATGATCTCCAAGACCCGGTCGCTGACAGGGTCGGCCAGTTCCTCACGTACCACCTCGAGAGCGGTCCGCTGGTCGAGGGTGGCAGCCAACCCCGTGTACCGGTTGAAGTAGGGCCGCAGGGTCACCGGACCACTCCGACCCAGCTCGTTGAGAGCAGCGTGGACCGACATCGACGACTTGAGGTGAGCGATCAGATCTCGCAATGCATCGGGCCAGGCGTTGATTCTCGCCTGGGCGATCTTGTTGCGGCGACGACTGTAGAAGGATCGCGGAATCCAGAGCGCCAGGCCGGCGGCGACCAGCGTCAGTGGGATTACCTCGGTCACCGCCTGCATCAAGACGGCAACCAGAAGCGCCACCCCGATGGACACGGCGAAGAACTGGAACGGGGTCACGTCGGCGCCGGCCTGGTGAAGCCAGTCCTGTGCTCGATCCCTGCGGGGTCGCTCACCGGATGGCGAACGGTCGAGGAAGCGAGGCGTGATGCCTACGAGGGCTCCGAGACTGAGATAGACGAAGAGGCCGGCGCTCAATGCGGCGAGGAGTGTCATACCAGATCCCCCGATCCGCTGAGGAGAACGTTGACCGAGAGCCCGGCGGGCGCCAGCACGCGCTCGAGCCGTTCTTCGAGGTCGCCCGGCAGCGGCGCACCCGTCCACCGAAGTTCGTGGTCGAAGGACTCCCGGTGAAAGATGGGTTCGGTCGTGAAATCGTGCTCGTCGGACTGCATTGCAGGCACGGCAACGATCTCCATGATTTTTCGTCTGCCACCGATGCCACCTGCCATGGCCGCCGAAGGTTCCTTGGCCGTGTGCACGACGAGATCGATGATGCTGGAGAACACTGATCGGATCTGGTCGG
>JBLYYW010000062.1:0-3968 GCA_048550155.1 Acidimicrobiales bacterium
CGGAGCGGGATCAACAGCCCCCGACATCAACCTTGCCCAGCACGCACCGTTGCAGGAACAACCGCCCACGCCGGCCACCGAGACCACTACCGACACGTCCCCGGAGCAAACACCGTCTCCATGACCGCTGGGTAGTTCTGACGAGGACGTTGGCCTCTTCCAAAGTTCAAGGTCCGGTGGTCATCTGGAGGTATGAAACGAATCCGATTCCTCTTCATCGCCGTCACCGCGGTGCTCGCCCTCATTGCTGCGGGCTGTGGGAGCGGTAGCGATGACGTAGCCGACACTTCAACGACAGAAACAACGACGACCACCACTGCGGAGACCACGACGACAACCGAGTCGACCACGACTGAGCCAACGTCGTCGACAACGACGTCCTCGCCACAGACAACCGTCCGGGTGTACTTCAGCAGCGGTGACGGTTCGGACTGCGCCCAAGTAGAAGCATTCGCCCGCTCCATTCCGGCCGATGTCGACCCCATCCGGGCCGCGTTCGATGAGCTGGTCGCGGGACCGACACCGGAGGAAACCGAAACCGGCGTCGGCTCATTCTTCTCCGACGCCACGGCCGGTGCGGTGTCGTCGGTGGTGCTGGCCGACGGCCTGCTGGTGGTCGATCTCGACGATGTGCGCCCGCTCCTCAACAACGCATCAACGAGTTGTGGAAGCGAGGCATTGTTGGCTCAACTCAACGGCACCGCCTTCCAGTTCGATGGAGTCGAACGAGTGCGTTATCAGATGCAGGGCAGCTGCTCACTGTTCGCCAACTGGCTGCAACGTGAATGCTTCGACGCATACCCTGACGGGAGTCAGAAGGCCGTACCGACCAACGAACAGGCCGAGAGTTCGGGATGCACGCCGTCCACAGACGACGGCCTGCCGGATGGACGGTGGTTCGGCTACGTGGAGGAACTTGCGGCTGACGAACTGGAGTTTGATCTGGCGTGCTGGTTCACTGGCACCGCTGCGGCGGCCGCAGCGAGCGAAGACGGTGAAGAAAGCCCTCCACCCAACGACTACTACGTACGTAACCAAAACAACCTGCTCCGGACCCTCAGCGTGGGATCCGAGATCGAGGTCTCTTGGCTACCGACTGCGGGTGACCCCACCAGCCTCGAAGTCGTTCTCTACGACGAGTGGCGGTCTGAACAAACCGATCGCGCCTACACGCCTGGCGTCTGGATCACAATCCACGATGGCGAGATCAGCTCCATCCAGGAGCAGTATGTCCCGTGATGTGAGCTCCTGATCCCTACACCAGGAAGCTGTTCCACATGTCGCCGGCGCGGCGACTCTCGAACATCTGGGCGCCGACCACCTGAGTTCCATCGGTGCGAACGTTGATGAGTCCATAGTGGATACGGGAGGCGGTCGTGGAACGTGCCAGCTCGGTCGAGAACACCGGCGGACGGCTGCCGCGGGAGTGTTTGCCGATCGCGCCCAGGGTGTCAGGCTGAGGGTGGCCATAGTTCTGATTGTCGCCCGAAGAGATCACCGTCATCATCGGGCTGACCGCTTTCAGGAAGGTCGTCGTGAACTCTGAAGATCCGTGGTGACAAGCCTTGGCCACATCTACCCGAAACGGTCCAGGCCCCACTGTGGCGAGCAGGTGATTCTCGGCTTGAACGTTCAGATCCCCACCCAGCAGGATCGATCTACTCCCCGCCGTGATCTTGAGAACGACGCTGTGCCCGTTGCGGGTGTGAGAACTGTCCTCGAACCAATCGAATCGGTTCTGGTGACCGGCCTGAGGCACCGGGCCGAGGACCTCTACCTTGAGATCGCCGAAGCCGTTCAGTTCACCCGACGCGTGCGTCAGTCGCTTGAGCGCCTTGAGGCGACCCTGCTGATGAGCGGTCTCGCACGCCGTGACGAACTTCTCGAACGTGGCCATCATGCCGCCCTGGCCTGGGCCGCCCTTGTCCCGCAAACCCACCGCCTGATTCAGGGTCGAGAAGGTGGTCAACAGGGTGGCTCGGTGACCGCTGGCATCGTTTGAGGTCTGGCCGAGATCGGTGTCGTACTCGGCAGGGCGTTGCGCATTCGTCTCCTTGAATCGGGCGATGCCGTTGTGGAACACGGTGCCGATGGTGAACCGCGAATCATCGATGAGCGTGATGAGACCGGCAAAGTGATCTGTATCGAAGTGGCTCACGAAGATGGCGTCGAGGTGAATTGTCCCTCCGGCCTTGAGTAACCATTTGTATTTGTAGCTGCGAAGGTACTTGGCGAAGTTCTGCCCTTTGCCGCCGTCGACGATGAATCGCTTGGTCGGTGTCTCCACGAGCACCGCATCACCTTGTCCAACGTCGACGAAGAAGAACTTCGTTGCGCAGTCTGAGCGGGTGTCCTCGACTCGTACCCAGCCCTCCTTTCCGAAGGCGCGTACCTTGAGCCAGCCATCGCCGGTGTCCGTACTGACGATGCCCAGCCTGGCGCCCAATAGAACGGTGGTAGTCGCTGCGCCGCCGCCTTTTGCTTTGAGCAACTTGAGTTCAGGAACACCTGCGAAGGTTTCGTGAGCCGCCATGACAACCTCCGGTGTGCGGTCAAATCAACTCCACCTCACGCTAGCCGGGCTGCCTCAACGACGTCGGTGGGGCATCGCCAGATGGCTAGTCAGGACCCAGGGCGCCCCAGGAGCCGGTGACCACCGGCGTGCTGGCCTGGTCGATTTCAACCAAACCGTCACTCAACTGGATCTCTGCCACGAGATGGTCGACCCATTCGGCGAGAGGCTGGGTCTCACCGCCTTGCCCGGTGTTCCACCAGTCCTGTTCGACATCCAGCGAGCTGCGGTGCACCGTTGTCTCCACGACTCGGTGACGCTCTCCTTTCTCAACGATGAAGGACTCTTGGTGGATCACGAGCGGTCTGGAGTTCGCAGGCACCGGCGCATCGCGCAAATCGACACCGTGCACCCGAACTCGTTCGTAGATCTCCGCGCCAACCATGGCGTCACCCGGATGGGCCACGATGTCGTACTCAACCCGAACAGTCCGTTGTCCGGGGTGGCCTTCGACCGGACTGACATCGAGGATCTGGTTGTGAATGCTGGCCATCTGAGCTTCTCCGTTCCGATGCGACTCAGCTCAACAGGGCGCTGAGCGCATTGCCGATAAGAGTCCTGGCCTCGTCGGCGATAGGCGTCATGGCCTCACTGTCGGAGATCGTCGCCATCAAACCGGGATCGAGAGCCTCCACCGCCACGCCGGCTTTGGTTTCTCGGACCACAACGTTGCATGGCAGCAGCGCTCCGATCTCGGGCATTGCCTGCACCGCTCGGCTGGCTAGATGAGGATTGCAGGCACCGAGAATCATGTGCCGGTCTATGTCGGTACCGACTTTGGATTTGAGCGTCGCCTGGAGATCGATCTCGGTGAGAACCCCGAACCCTTGGTCTGCGAGAGCAGCTCGGACCTCACTCACAACCTCGTCGAACGGGCGCTTCAGGAGGACTGCTTCTTCATAGATCATGGTACTGGTTCCTTTGCATCGGCCGATTGAGCCTTCCGACACCGAACCTAGGAAATCCTCGGCCCAGGTTGCAGTGCCGATGGTCCCGAATGTTGATTCGGCGCGGAGAGGCGTCAGACTGGAATCATGCAACTGACCATCATTTCGGGAGCTTCCAGCGGAATCGGTGCGGCCATCGCCCAGCAGGCCTCCGATGCAGGTCACACCGTGGCGTCGATCAGTCGCCGGCCCGGACCTGGGCAGCACCTCACCGCTGATCTGTCCGACCCGAAGTCTTGGCCCGGGACCGGCGACTGGATAGAGGGCTTGGTCGACTCCCACTCATGGGATCGGGTGGTCTTCGTCCACAACGCTGGCGTAATCGAACCCATTGGTTTCGCCGGCGAAGTCGACATCGACGCTGCTACCGCCAACATCCTGCTGAACTCGGCCGCTCCCCAGGTGCTCGGTTCCCTCTTCATCAATGCGGCGGCAGCTGTCGGGTGTCC
>JBLYYW010000063.1:0-5030 GCA_048550155.1 Acidimicrobiales bacterium
CCGCCACCACCGGCGCCCGAGGATCGCTGAGATTCTGGCCTCCAGACCTATTTGAGTATCGTCGCGGGTCGTCGTGTGGGACCATGAGGTGATGTCGTTCGATGGTGAAGGTGGTCGGGTCGCACCGCCATCTCGTTCCCTGCGACGGACGGTCCGCCGACGAGCTCACATTGAGCAGCTCGACGGGTACGAACATGGACCCGATGCAACCCAAAGGGCAACCAAAACCGCACTGGCTCTTGTCGATGATGCTCGATCGGTCGTCCTCGTAGAGGGAATCAGCGACCAGATCGCAGTGGAGACCCTCGCCATGCGAATGGGGCGGAAGTTGGGGGAGGAACGGGTAGTCGTGATTCCCATCGGTGGTGCCCATGCAGCGAAACACTTCGTGCCATGCTTCGCGGGAAGGGCAGACCTGAAGTTGAGCGGCCTTGTCGATCGAGCCGAGGCGGTGTATTTCGCGAGAGCTCTGGCCGAGGCGGGCGTGATGGACCCGGCGAGCGAGACCATAGAGGGGCAGGGCTTCTTCGTCTGTGACGCGGACCTCGAAGACGAACTCATCCGTTCCGTCGACGAGCCGGAAATGGAGCAGCTTCTCGCTTCGGAAGGGGACCTGAGTGCGTTTCGTTCCCTGCAGAATCAACCGGGTTGGCGCGACAAGCCTTTCCATGCCCAGATGCATCGATGGCTTCGTTCCGTAGCGCTTCGTGGTAGTCGGTACGCACAACTGGTTGTGGTGACCGCAGACAGCGAACGACTTCCCCCTCCGTTGCTTGACCTGGTGCATCGAATCTGAGGTCTCCCCGTCCAAGGTCAGAACGAATTCACGTCAAAGGCGCATCAGCCCCCATGCGAGGGTGGCGACGGCAGCGCTGGACTGTGCAATTGGTTGGACATAGGATCGGTCGTCACTACCAGGCGAGGTTTTCAATTGGTCACTGTTCTCGAACGACAAGCCCCTGGTACGAGGAGTGTTGGCGCGGAACCCTCAGCCTGATGCCCGCGCCAGGTCACAGGAGGGGTGGGGCTCGCGACGCAAAGCTTCGAGAGCGCAAGTCGGGCGTCACTTCTGCCCGTCCACCGATCGGTCCAGGGATGGTCGGAGGCACATACCGACCGCTGTCAGCCGATGACGTCGAGCGTTTGCACGGCGGGGCGCTCACGATCCTCGCCGATCTGGGTCTTGCCGACTCGCCCGACTTCCTGATCGATGCGGCCACCGAGGCCGGGGCCGAGCATGGCTCCGACGGGCGTCTGCGATTCCCACGGCGCCTCATCGAAGAAGTCATTGCGGGAGCGGCCAGAGACTTCACGCTTCATGGCCGATCTCCGGATCGGGATCTCGATATCACGGACCAGCGGGTTCACTACGGAACCGGTGGTGCAGCGATCAACGTGCTCGAAGTGGGAACCGACACCTACCGTCCTTCGCTACTGACCGATCTGTACGACTTCACCCGTGTAGCCGACCAGCTACCGAACGTCCACTGGTTCACCCGGTGCCTGATCGCAACCGACCTCCCCGATCCCTATGAGCTCGACATCAACACTGCGTATGCGCTGGCGGCAGGCACCAACAAGCACGTTGGCACAGCCATTACCGTCCCCGAGAACGTCGCGCCGGTGATCGAGCTGTTCGATCTGGTAGCCGGGGGTCCAGGAGCGTATGCGGAGCGACCCTTCTGCAAGCTTCACTCCAGCCCGATTGTGCCGCCGCTGCGGTATGGGGCTGACGCGTGCATCACTCTCCGGGAGGCCGTCCGCCACGGCATGCCGATCAGTGCCATCACCGCCGGACAGGCCGGCGCCACCAGCCCGGCGTCACTCGCCGGCACGCTGGTGCAGACCCATGCCGAGACGCTTGCTGCACTGGTGTTGGTGAACCTGATCGAGCCCGGCCATCCGATGATCTTCAGCAACTGGCCGTTTGTGTCCGATCTTCGCACCGGCTCGATGGTCGGCGGTGCCGCCGAGACAGCGGTTTTGAACGCCGCGTCGGCCCAACTGATCTCACATCTCAACCTTCCCAGCGGCGTGGCGGCCGGTATGGCCGACTCGAAGGTGCCCGACGTACAAGCCGGGTATGAAAAGGGGATCACCACGGCGCTCGCCGGGCTCGCTGGCGCAAACCTCGTCTATGAGTCAGCCGGAATGCTGGCCAGCCTCCTCGGCGCATCGCTGGAGCAGCTCGTGATCGACGACGAGATGCTGGGTTCGGCGCTGCGGACTGTCAGAGGGATCGAGGTGACCGACGAGACGATGGGACTTGACGTGATCGCCGAGGCGGTGTTGGGACCGGGTCACTTTCTTGGTTCGGCTCAAACGCTGTCGCTGATGGAAACCGAATACGTGTATCCCGGAATCGGTGATCGGAGCACCCCCGGCGAGTGGGCTGAAAGGGGTGCCCGCCACCAGCGCGACGCCGCTCAGGAGCGGGTTCGGGAACACCTCGCTGCCGCTGTACATCACATCGATCCTGAGCGAGACCGAGCGGTGCGGAATCGGTTCACCATCGTTCTGGGCGAGGGGATCATGGCCCCGTGGTCGGCGTGAGTGCCGATGGCCGACATCACGCATACCAGCGGCTGAAGCCGCAACAACGAGGAGGAACGAGTGTCTGACCTACCAGATCGCACCCGAGTTGTCGTCATCGGCGGCGGCGTCGGCGGCGCGAGCACGTTCTATCATCTGACGACTCACGGCGGATGGGCCGATGTTGTGCTGCTGGAGCGAGACGAACTCGCCTCGGGCTCCTCTTGGCATGCCGCGGGACAGGTCACTCAGTTCGGTGCGGTGCAAACGATGGTCGGACTGAAGAAGTACTCGGTTGAGCTCTACACCCGACTCGCTGCTGATCCTGAAGCGCCGATCACCTACCGACGCGACGACGGCGGGATTCGCCTGGGCTATCACCAGTCAGATCTCGACGGGTACCGCCACTTTGTCGGTATGGCCAAGGGGATGGGTGTCGACTTCGAGGTTCTGAGTCCTTCGGAAATGGCGGCCGCCCATCCCTTGCTGGATGTCGAAGGGCTCACATGTGGGCTGTGGGATCCGGTCGATGGTGACATCGACCCGACCGGTCTCGTCAACGGGTTGTGCCGCGCCGGCCGAGCCAACGGTGGCCGGGTCTTCCGACATACCGAAGTGATCGGACTCGAAGCTCGTGGTGATGGCTGGCTGGTCCGGACGAACCGGGGCGACATCGAGTGTGAGGCCTTCGTGAACGCCGCTGGCTATCGGGTGCACCAGGTCGGGAAGTTCTATGGGCTCGAGTCCGCCGTGTCGTCGATGGAACATCAGTTCTTCCTCACCGAGGAACTTCCCGAACTCGAAGCGCTGGATCACCGGGTGCCTCTGATCCGAGACCCGGGTGACGACTTCTACAGCCGCCAGGAGCACAAGGGCCTCCTGGTCGGGATCTACGAACAGGGCTGCAAGACCTGGGGTCGGGATCACATCCCCGACGACTTCGCGGGCAAGCTCGAGCCGCCCGACCTCGACCGACTGACCGACAACATGGAACGGGTGATGGAGCGGATTCCCGTCCTCCAGACAGCCGGAATCAGCTCGGTCGTCAACGGGCCGATCGCCTACTCCGGCGACGGGGTTCCGCTGGTCGGCAAACTCCCTGGTGTGCGAAACGGCTATGCCATGCTCGGTATCCGAGCCGGAATTGGCGAGGCAGGCGGCCTCGGCAAGGTGCTGGCCGAGATCATCGTTGATGGTGAGTCCGAGTGGGACACCTGGGTGCTCGATCCTCGTCGGTTCACCCAGTACGCCGACGAGTCCTACGCCTCGGCCAAGGCGGTCGAGGAGTACCAGCGTGAGTTCGTCTTCCACCGACCCGACGAATACCGGCCAGCGGGGCGCAGGGCCAAGTGCACTCCTCTCTATGAGACCTTTGCGGCGATGGGAGCAGAGTTCGGTTCCATCAACGGATGGGAGCGGGTTCTGTACTTCCATCCCGCTGTCGACGACTTCGACCACATTCCAGAGTTTCGATTCAGCACCTACCACGACCAGGTAGGAACAGAAGCGCTGGCCGTACGTCGCAACGTTGGTCTCGTCGAAATCTCCGGCTTCACCCGTTTCGCACTGGAGGGGCCCGGCGCGGTGGAGTGGTTCGACGGTCTCAGCGCCGGTCGGATGCCGCCGGTGGGCCGCACCGGCCTGGCCTACGTGAGCGACGATCAGGGCAGATTTCGGTCCGAGTTCACCGTAACCCGTCTCGACTCCGACCGGTTCTGGCTGCTCAGCGCAGCGGCAGCGGAATGGCACGACCTCGACCTCCTCCACGAAGCCGAACCACCAGCCGGGGTGAAGATCACCAATCTGACCGAATCACACAACGCACTGATGGTCGCTGGACCTCGGGCCCGGTCGGTGCTCGAACGAGCGACCGATGATCCGCTCGACAACGGTTCGTTCCCCTGGCTGGCTACACGAAAGATCCATCTGGCAGGCATCGAAGTTCAGGCCCTGAGGGTGAGCTTCACCGGTGAGCTCGGCTGGGAGCTGCACTTTCCGATCGAACACTCGGTGAGGGTCTATGAAGCGGTGGCAGAGGCCGGGCGGTCCTTCGACATGACACCGTTCGGTTTGTTGGCCACTGAATCCATGCGCATCGAGAAGAACTACCGGGCCTGGAAGTCTGATCTCCACACCGAGTTCACGGTGCTGCAAGCCGGGCTGGGACGCTTCGTCGATCTCGGCAAGGACTTCCGAGGTCGGGACGCCATTGTCGAGCGTCGCCAGGCGGGAGCTCGCCGGGTCTTCGTGGCCCTCGAGGTCGAGAACGAAGAAGCCGCTGCCCACGCCGGGGATCCGATCTGGAATGGTTCGGA
Source organism: Acidimicrobiales bacterium (assembly GCA_048550155.1). Taxonomy (GTDB): domain Bacteria; phylum Actinomycetota; class Acidimicrobiia; order Acidimicrobiales; family SZUA-35; genus JABDIY01. Next base: position 4,848 of record JBLYYW010000063.1, read on the forward strand.
TCTCGTTGGAGTAGTGACCAGCGGCGCCTACGGGTTCAGTTTGGGTGTCAACATCGCCATGGGTTACGTCGACCCGGGCTTCGCAGAACCCGGTACCGCCCTATCCATCGATGTGATCGGCGTTCGCTGTCGATGCGAGGTTCGGGCCGAGCCAATGTTCGACCCGAAACACGAACGCCCCCG
>JBLYYW010000064.1:0-7705 GCA_048550155.1 Acidimicrobiales bacterium
TCACCCGAACCTCCAGCTCCCAGGGGTTTGCGAGCTGTGTTGCGACGAGACTGAATCTCTGGTTGACTCTGTGCGACAACTCGCACGAGAATTGGATTAAAGCTCCACCTTTCGACTAGCAACCGGAGTTGTCGCCGCCGCAACAATTCAGAGGATGTCTTCGTGACGAACCAAACCAGCCGAAAGGCTCTCCACGCGTACGTAACCGACGATGCCCACGAGCAGTGGCATGGATTCGCCGCCGAGCAAGGAGTCAGCGTGAGCGCAATTCTCGAAGCGCTCGCTCCGGCGCTCAGCACCGAAACCGAGAACATCGGAGACCGCTCGCTCCGTCTAGGTGTCATCGTCACCGAAGCGCGTCGAATCGACGCGGCGCGACGCCGCCGTAGTCGCTGAGACCGGTGGGCTCGGCGGCGGGCCCACAGGACGACGTCTGCGGTACGATCGAAGGCGATGACAAACGAGGTCGAGAGTGCCGACTACCTCACGCTGGCTGAAGTAGCCGAGCGTCGTGGCCTTCACTACATGACGGTGTATCGCCACGTCCGAACCGGACGACTGCCGGCCATCAAGGAAAACGGTGAGTGGAAAGTACGCGTCGCTGACCTCGACGGCAAACCGCAACGAGCAAACCGCGGGAAGCCCGGGAACGCCGATATCGGCCAGCGTCTTCCCGCACTCCAGGACCGGTTGCTGGCCGCCGACGAACCGGGCGCCTGGGGCATCATCGAAAACTGCCTCAGCGCCGGAGCCGAACCGGTCCAGCTCCACCACCAACTGATCATCCCGGTGCTGCAGCAGATCGGCGACTCGTGGAGCGATGGTGAGCTGGGGGTAGTCGATGAGCACACCGCCACCGCCATCACTTATCGCCTGGTCTCACGGCTGGGCCCGCTCATGCGGGCCAAAGGTCGTCCACGCGGCACCATCGTTCTCGGTGCCGTGGCCGGCGATCCTCACTCGCTCACGGTGTCGATCGTTGCCGATCTCCTTCGCGCCGCCCGCTTCAATGTGATTGACCTTGGCGGGAACACCCCGATCGAATCATTCGTCGAGTCCATCCGAGGAGCCGATCAATGCCGCGCCGTCGGGATCTCGACGTCAAGCCGGGCTGATGACCCGGTGAGGGACACCGTTCGAGCAATCAAGGCCGCCCATGGCGACCTTCCCGTGCTCCTGGGCGGAAGCGGGATCAAGAATGCCGAGCACGCCAAGTTGCTCGGATCAGATGGGTACGCACGCACTTCAACCGATATCGTGCCGCTGTTCGAGACTTCCATCGAAGATCGGTCTGACGTGCACCCCTCTGGCATCACATGAGCAAGAACCCCAGCGCCGATCGGTTCGCGTCCGATCTACTGCGGGCCCACGACTATCGGACCCCGATGGCCGCACTTTCGGTCGTAGAGCCAGAGGCCACGGTTGACGACGCGTACTTGGTGCAGGTCACCGTCCTGGCCGACATGATTCGCCGCAACGACCCGGTGATCGGCGCCAAGGTAGCCGTTCACCAGCGCCGCCCGGTTTTCGGTCTCTACCCCCGCTCGTCGCTCATGGGAACCTTCGAGGTCGCTGACCGATCGAACCTCATCGACCCGGTGGTGCAGCCGGTCATTGTCCTGAGGCTCTTCAAGGAGCTGTCCGGCACCAACATCACTGAGGGACAGGTCCAGGACGCCACCGAGAGCGTCGTCGCAGGAATCGAGGTGATCGACTTCCGTGTCGGTTCACCCGAGGGCCTGCAACATGTCGACGCGATTGCCGACAACGGAGGAATCGCCAAGATCCTGGTCGGTGAGCACGGAATCGACATCAGTCACGACTCGGAGGCACTGAGCAAGCTGACGTCTCAGTTCATCGTCGATGACCAGGAATGTGGTCCGCCAGAACACACGATCACCCAGCCATTGGCCGCCGTCGCGGCGCTCGCCAATCACCTCGGGTCACAGGGCGGCATGATCGAACGCGACTGGTTCGTAGTGGTCGGCCCTCTCAGCAGTCCGGCCCGACTCAAGGTCGGTTCAAAGGCCGAACTCCACATCAATGACATGGCCCCGTTGAGGCTCAGGGCCCGATAATTCCCGTGGGTGTCGCCACCCGGTCCCACCCTTCTGTCAAGATCGACAGGTGTCTACCAACGACAACACTTTCGCGCGGGAAGTGATCGACGTACCTGTCGCCGACGAACTCGGCGAGTCCTTCCTTGCCTACTCCCTGTCAGTCATCACCGCTCGGGCGATCCCCGACGTTCGGGACGGTCTCAAGCCGGTACAGCGTCGAATCTTGTACAGCATGTTGCGTATGGGCCTGCGCCCTGATCGTCCCCACCGAAAATGCGCTCACGTGGTTGGCGACGTGATGGGCAAGTTCCACCCTCATGGCGACTCGGCCATCTACGACACCCTGGTTCGCCTCGGACAAGACTTTGCGCGAAACATCACCCTCGTGGATCCCCAGGGCAACTTCGGTTCGCTCGATGACCCGCCGGCCGCACAGCGCTACACCGAATGCAAGCTCACCGACGCAGCCATGGACCTGCTGTCCGAGATCGATGAAGAGACGGTCGATTTCGGCGCCACCTACGATGGCGAGAATACCGAGCCGCGCTATCTGCCCGGCCTGCTGCCCAACCTGTTGGTCAACGGAACCAGCGGCATCGCCGTGGGTATGGCAACCAACATGGCACCTCACAACCTCACCGAGGTCTATGAAGCAATCAAGCTGGTGATGACCAAGCGACGTCCGAAGCCGACCGTCGATGAGCTGATGGCGGTGCTGCCCGGACCTGATCTGCCGATGGGGGCAACCATCGTCGATGATGGTCTTCGAGACGCCTACGAAACCGGGCGCGGCTCCTTTCGGGTACGGGCCAAGGCCACGATCTTCGATGTCACCAAGGCCCGCCAAGGTATCGAGATCACCGAATTGCCCTACATGGTCGGGGTTGAGCGGGTGGTGGCCAAAGTGACCGAACTGGTCCGGGCGGAGAAGCTCAACGGTGTACACGACATCAAGAACCTCTCGGATCGCCATCACGGCACCAAACTCGTGATCGAATGCAAGTCTGGGATTTCGGCTGACCTGCTGTTGCAGCAGCTCTACAAGATGACGCCACTCGAGGACAGCTTCAGCATCAACAACACGGTGCTGGTCAATGGTGTGCCTACCGTCGTCGGCCTCTATGAACTGTGCCAGTACTACATCGATCATCGTCTCGACGTGGTCGTCAAACGAACCGAATACCGTCTCCGGAAGGCCGAGGCCCGGCTTCATGTACTCGAGGGGTACCTGATCGCCATCGACAACATCGATGAAGTGGTTCAGATCATTCGCACCTCGCCCAACACGCCCGTGGCCAGAGAGCGGTTGATGGAAGCCCTCGAACTCACCGAGATACAAGCCCAGCACATCCTCGACATGCAGCTCAAACGGATCAGCCAACTCGCTCGCGAGGAGGTTGCCGACGAGATCGGTGAGCTGCGAACCGAGATCGCCGAGCTCAACAAGATCCTCGGATCTGACCAGCGTCGGCGCACCATCGTCATCAAAGAGCTGGGTGCACTGGTCAAGAAGTACGGACGGCCCCGTCGCAGCGTCATCGTTTCGGCTGACTCGATTCCAGACCTCGCCGAGGTGGCCGAGCAGGTCGTGGCAGACATCACCGATGATCCTTGCGTTGTCAGTCTCGCCGCCTCGGGGATTGTCGGCCGCGAACCGGCCGGTTCGTCCAAGTCCTTCTCCCCCAGCCGGCACGACGTGATCCAGTCCGTCGTCGTCACCACTCTGAAGAGCCCGGTGCTGTTGGTCATGAGCTCGGGGCGCTTGCTCGGCGTCAATGCGCTCGACATACCCGAGGTCGGGGGGCGCAGCCGGGGCAAGGACACCACCGAGGTCTTCAAGGCGGACAAGGTCGAGCAACCGATCTGCCTGCTCAACCCGATCGGTGAGAGCGTGGCCATCGTGACCGCACAGGGTGTGGTGAAGCGAATCGAACGATACTCCTTGGCCGATCTCAAGCCAGGACGATCTGTGATCTCGCTGGCCGAGCGAGACCGCATCGTGGCATGTTTCGAGTGCAGCGACTCCGACGACATCGTGATGATCAGCTCCGACGGCCAGGCGCTCCGGACCTCGATCGGTGCGATTCGGACCCAGGGCCCGACGGCCAAGGGCGTCAGCGGGATGGCGTTGCGGGGCAATGCCAAAGTGGTCGGAGCCGGTGTCGCGACCGACGACGCCATCATCCTGTCCGTCACCGACACCGGGACAGCCAAATCCACTTCGGTCGACGAGATCCCGACCAAGGGTCGCAACGGCGCCGGGGTTCGTCTCTCCAAGTTCTCAGGGGAGAAACGCCTCGACTACGCCTGGATCGGCAACCCGGAACGGATTGTGGCCGTGGTTGGAGTGGACGGTTCAACCAAACCGGCCCCGACGCCGGAGTCCATCGCACTGCGACCGACCCGTCGGGATGGGGCATCTCGCTCGCTCCCGCACCGTATCCTCCAGATCGGAACGCTCCGGTGGTAACTGGGGCCGTGGGGGTAAGGCCCCGGTGGAACAGAGAGTCGCAGGTTGATGGCGGGAGGGGCCTGACCCCGCTCGGGTTCGTCGAGGTTGAGGAGCTGTTGTGGTAGCGAAGAAGAGGGCCGCGAGCAAGCGGAAGAAGTCGACAGATTACGGGGCGGACCATATCCAGATCCTGGAAGGGCTGGCCGCGGTTCGAAAGCGGCCCGGAATGTACATCGGCGGCACCGGGTCAGAGGGGCTCCACCATCTCGCGTGGGAGATCATCGACAACTGCGTCGACGAGGCTGCGGCCGGTTTCGCCAGCCATATCGAAGTGATTCTGCACAAGGACGGCTCGATCGAGGTGTCCGACGACGGTCGTGGTATCCCCATCGAGAAGAAGCCCGATGGCCGATCAGCCCTCGAGGTTGTATTCACCGAGTTGCACGCCGGAGGCAAATTCGGTTCGGGTGCCTACAGCGCATCGGGTGGCCTGCACGGCGTCGGAGCGTCGGTTGTCAACGCGCTCTCGTCCAAGCTCGTGGCCGAGGTCGATCGCGATGGGGTCACCTCCCGGCTGGTGTTCAACGAGCGGATGCCGGGGAACTACCTGAAGTCGGGCACGTTCAAACCCGGATCCAAGTTGGCGGCGGTCAAGAAGATCCCCAAGAGTCGGACCGGTACCCGGGTTCGGTTCTGGCCCGACCTCGAGGTCTTCGACGACGAAGCCAAGATCGAGTACAGCGAGGTCCGCGAACATGTGGCCAGGGTGTGCTTTCTCGTTCCGGGTCTCCACATCAAGTTGCACGACCGACGTCGGGGCGGATCTGAACCGGAGGAGTTCGTGGCGGCCGGCGGTTTGGCCGACTACGTCGACGTGCTCAGTGTCGGAGAAAACGTAACCGACATCATCACGATTCACATCGATTCCCAATTCGAAGAACGGGTTCCCGTCGACGGTTCGATGCAAAAGGTGGTTCGACCCTGCACGATCGACATCGCCATGCGGTGGGTGAAAGGTTACGACTCCAACATCGTGAGCTTCGTCAACACCATCCCGACCCGGGAGGGCGGCACCCACGTTGCCGGGTTCGAACAAGCCCTCAACTGGACCGCCAACAACGTCCTGCTGTACGAGCACAAGAAGCTGAAGAAGCTCAAGGACAACGGCCGGGCCAGCAGCAGTGACGCGCAGGAAGGTCTCATCGCAGCGGTCAAAGTGACCTTCGCCGAACCCCAGTTCAAAGGCCAAACAAAGCAGGAGCTTGGCACCCCGCCGATCCGCAATCTGGTGTACGAATCGGTCAAGACCGGACTTTCGGATTGGATGCAGGGCGGCGGGCGAAAGACCCAGATCAACGCCCTTCGAGACAAGATGACCCAGGCGGTCATGAACAGGGTTGCAGCCAAACAGCAACTGGAGAACCGGCGAAAACTGAACAACTTGTCCAGCACCGGAATGCCGGACAAGCTTGCCGATTGCCGAACCCACGGGCCCGATTCCGAGCTGCTCATCGTGGAAGGCAACTCGGCCGCCGGCCCCGCCAAGAACGGCCGGGACAGCAACTTCATGGCGGTGCTTCCGCTCCGGGGAAAGGTGGTGAACGCCGGGAAGGCGACCCTCAAACAGGTCGTCGACAATGCCGAGGCCTCGGCGCTGATCACCGCAATTGGTGGTGGATCGGGCGACGACTTCGACGTCGAGTCCTGCCGATACGGGCGCATCATCATCCTGTGCGACGCCGACGTCGACGGAAGCCACATCCGTTGCCTCTTGCTGACGTTGATCTTCAAACACATGCGTCCCCTGCTCGAAAACGGCATGGTGTATGCCGCCCAACCGCCGTTGTTCAGCGTCAAGCACAAGGGCGAGATGGTCTACGCGTACAGCGACGACGAACGGGACCACCTGCACGCCGAACTCGGTTTGAGTGACGACAAGCGTTGGCAGCGGTTCAAGGGTCTCGGTGAAATGAACGTCGACGAGTTGGCCGACACGACCCTGAACCCCGAAACCCGAGTGTTGAAGCGCATGGGAATGGCCGATGCCGAAGAGGCGGTTCGAGCAACCGAGATGTTCAAGATCCTCATGGGCAACGATGTCGCCGACCGCAAGGACTACATCATCACCAACAGCCCTACGATCAACCCGGATCTCTTGGACGTGTAGACCCTACGACTCTGGTTTGGGTTGACCGAGCAGAGGCTGCAAGACCTGCGCCAAGTTGGTGAGCCTCCCGAACAGCTCGTCGGCCTGGTTGTCCTCGGGGTCAAGTCGGGACAGCATCTCGATCCCGATGAACAACGCCGAGAAGACATACGCAATGTCGCCGGCGGGGAGGAGAGATCGGAATGGGCTGTTCGCCAACGCTCGGGCGACCGCCCCCTCGATCATCTCGTTCCAGGGTTCCAAGATGTCGAGCACGCGCCGGCCGAGGTCACTGGAAGCTGACCATCCTGCCACGATCGTGGAGAGGGCCTGACTGTCCGGGTCGTCGGGTCCGCCGTGCAGCAACCCTGCGATCTCGACGAAACCGGCCAAATCGTCGACGGCTCGAAGCTGTTGTTCAACCCGTGCCATCCGACGATCATTCGCTCGCTGCAGCGCTGCAAGGAGCAGTTCCTCCACCGAGCCGAAGTGGTAGAAGACGAGCGCCTGATTGAAATCTCCGGTCCTGGCGATCGCTCGGGCGCTGGTTCCTACGATGCCCTCTCGGCGTACGGTCTCAAGTGCCGCATCCAGGATGACGTCTTTGGTGGACCGACCCGCGACCTTGCCTGCAGACCTCTTGGTAGCGCCCCGCCGGGCAGGTCGTTTGGACTCCGACTCTGGCGCCTTCTCAGTAGATCCCACCACTTCAGTGTGTCCTACGCGAACGGGGCATGCGGTGATCGCATGCCCCTGGTTCATTGGCCTCACGTTGCGCCGGGCTGCTCTAACGTGGCGCCGGGGCCGCAGGCGGGGTCGGCTTGTTCACAACCACCGGTGGAATGCGCTCCAACCGTGCCTCGAGCAACTGGGTCGAGCTCGGTTTGTTGGCTCCGCTGCGGATCTTCCAGAAGACCAGCATGTTGAGCAGGTGGATGACACCGAGGCTCAGTAGCAGGATTCCGAGACGGAGGACCAGTTCGTTGAACGCCGTGATCAACGACGAATACTGGATCTGAAGCCTGTAGATGAGCAGTGCGTAGCCGA
>JBLYYW010000065.1:0-15252 GCA_048550155.1 Acidimicrobiales bacterium
CACGAATGCCGGCTCACTGGAGTTGAGGTCCGATGTCAACAGGTCCTGATATGTGATGGTGCGTGGTTCAACCATTGGACACTCCTACGTGCACGATGTGGTTCCGGATCCAGATCACGAGACCACCCAGGAGCAAGACCTCGCTGGCGTAGGTTGCCACGATCACTCCGTCGATCCCATACGGGCCGATGAGAGCCAGGTTGAGGGCGACGTTCAGTGCGCCCGCACCGATGATGAATTTGTTCCGAGTGTTTTGGAAACCGGCACCGGTAAGGGCCTCTCCGGCGAGCAGGGCCGGAAGATGAATGAGTGGGATGACTGACATCCAACGGATGACACTGATCGAGTCGGCGTAGCCGTCACCCAAGATGTCATCGACCAGAGGAGCCACTATGAACAATCCGGCTCCGGCTGCGGCCGCATAGCCGCACACCGGAACCATGAGTCGTTTGGCGTACGCCCAGGTACCTCGGAGTCCTTCCTCGGCACCGCGGGCGAAGAACCGAGGGTACGTTGCGGCGAGGACCGCATACAGTGGCGTGGCGGCCAGCCCAACGACCCGGTTGCCGGCGCTGTAGATACCGGTCAGGAAGTCGCCGTTGGACCTACGTACCAACATCTGCTTGTCGATGTCGCCGAGCACGATGCCGCTGATCTGGGTGAGAGAAAATGGCAGCCCTTCTCGGCAGATCTGCCTGCTTTCGACAATCGAGAACCGGGGCCGACCCACAACCGACATCAGCACCAGCGAACTCACCGCGCCGGCAACGACACTGGCAGCCAGCAGCGCCCATCCCACCCCGACCAGCGTTGTTTCATCCAGCACGAAGAATGCGATCACCACGAACGCGACGCGAAGGACAGTCCACAGCATGGTGAGAACCGCCGACTGGGGAAAACGATCCAGAGCTTGAAGCGCATGGGCAGCGGGAACGCTGATGGCAATACCCAAGAATTCGGCCAAGGCCAACAGAAGAATGGCCTCAGCTCCCATTCGGGGAACCGCGATGTCGCCCAATGCTGCGAGGAAGATCGACATTGCGACCGCCAACAAGACCCCCGGCAGCAACGCCGCTCCCCATGAGCTAGCGGCAAGCGAGCGGTCGGTGCTGACCCGTTTCACCACGATGTGGGAGGTTCCCAGGGTCACGAACGCACCCAGGAGCAAGAAGAGCGCCAGCGCCGCAGCGTAGAGACCGTACTGCCGCTCCTCGAGGTAGCGGGCCAGCAAAAAGAACACCACAACCGCACCAACGGTGCGCGTTCCGGTAGCAAGGATGCTCCAAGCCGTGTCGTGCGTAAGCGACCGACGCTCCTGCGACTGATCTGAGTCGTTCACAGTGTTGGTCATATCATCCCGGGTTCCGGGATCGTGGCAACGTGCGAGCTCAGGCGGCCCTGACGAGTTGTTCGATCCATTCGTAGGTCTTGAGCATGCCCTCTTCGAGCGAGATGGTCGGCTGCCAGCCGAGTTGCTCTTGGATCAAGGTGTTGTCGCTGTTGCGGCCGCGAACACCTTGGGGTGCGGTGAGGTCGTGGACCAGTTCGATCTCGATTCCGGCGAAGCCAGCCACCATTCGATACAGATCGTTGATGGCGATCAACTCCGACGAGCCGATGTTCAGCGGCTCGCGCACGTCGGAGTTCATCAGCATGTCGGTGCCTTTGACACAATCGTCGACGTACATGAACGATCGAGTCTGGAGGCCGTCTCCCCACACCCCGATCGTGTGGTTGCCGCTCAGCTTGGCTTCGGCAATCTTGCGACACACGGCTGCCGGTGCCTTCTCCCGTCCGCCGGTCCACGTTCCCTCGGGGCCATAGACATTGTGGTACCGGGCCGTGCGAAACTCGATGCCGTAGTCCTCCATGAAGTGCCGCCCCATCCGCTCTGAGAACAGCTTTTCCCATCCGTACCCGTCCTCGGGGTCGGCCGGATAGGCATCGGACTCGGCCAGCGCAGTGACGTTGGGGTCAACCTGCTTGGAGCCGTTGTAGACACATGCGGACGAGGCGTAGAACACACGCTCGACGTCGTGGTCACGCGCTGCCATGAGCATGTGGGTGCTGATGAGGACACTCAGCATGCAGGCGGCCTTGTTGTTCTCGATGAACCCCATGCCGCCCATGTCGGCGGCCAGGTTGTAGATCTGGTCCATACCCGCGGCGGCTTTGAGGCAGGCATCCCGTTCGTTCAGGTCGAGGACGAGGTTCTGGGCGGTCGGGCTGACCTGGTACCAGTCGTTCTCGGGTTTACAGTCGACGCTGCGCACTTCGTGGCCTTGGCTCTCGAGCGCCTTGACGAGATGCCCGCCGATGAAGCCTCCACCGCCTGTTACAAGGATCTTCATTTGGCCGTCTCCTAGACTTCTACGAGCTCCCGGTCATCTGACCGATCCGAGTCGATTGTAGGGAGGTCAACCTCATCAACCAGCCGATTGTTGCGGCGTTCGTTGAGCTGGAAGCCTGCTGCAACCAGGGTGAGCAATGCGATGACGAACACCGATCGCGGGAACCGGGTGAATTTTTCGACCATGTTGTTGAGGTTGAGACTTCCGAGTGCCACATCGGCTTCGAAGATTCGCTCATACATCCACAGGAGGGCGACCACCGCGAGGACACCGCTGCCGATCAGCATCACCCAGCGATACAACACGGTGTTACGCAGGAGGTACAGGAGCGGGAAGCACACCAGGATCACAACCGCCTGACCGATCTCGATTCCCACGTTGCGGCCGAGAAGCGATATCAGCTGCGTGCTGCGATCGACCTCGAGCCCCGATACCAACGAGGCGAATCCAAGCCCGTGGAAGAGACCGAACACGAACGCAATCACCCACTCGCGGTTGGGGAAGATGGGGCGAAGGTTGTGGAGCGCAGCAGCTGCGATGGAGAGGGCAATAATTGATTCAGTCACCTTGACCGATGGCAGCGGGATCAGGTCCAGACCGGCCAACGTGAAGGTGATGCTGTGGGCCACCGTGAACATGGTCACGATCTTCAGAACCCGCCACAGTGAGCCGCCAAAGCTGTTCGATGGCTTCCACGAGCCGCCGGTGAAGATGAGAACGCTCGGGAGCAACAGCACGAGCACGAACAGGATGTGGTCGGGGCCGGTCTTGATGTGATCGACACCGAGTTCGATACTGCTGGTGAAGTTCTTCCACCAGCTCGCGTCACCGAGATCGATGACCTGGGTCTGAGAGTTGGCGTCGTAGGTGAACACGAAATCTTGGTTCTGACCTTCGCCGTTGTCGAAGACTCCCGCCTTCCAGTCGTTCTGTACGATCACCAACGCATTCTTGTCATCGATCTCTTCGAAGAAGGGATTGAAGGTCACGGTGAGTTGACGGGGCACTGTGGCGCCGGTGACTGCTGCCTCGTAGGGCAGGATCACGAAGTTGATTTCCTGACCGGGCACATCCTCGAACAGAAACTCGATTTCGCCAAAGGTCAACCCATAATCCTCGACCACGTAGTGCGCGTCTGCGTAGGCAACCAGATCGTCGTACCTGCCGTTGAGCTCTGCTTCCCATACGGCGGTGTCTGCATCGGGGTCCAGTTCGAAGCCCAGAGCCTCTCGAAGACCCACGAACGGAAAGTCGATCCTGCCGGTGAGGGTCGACTCTGACACGTCCAAGTAGACGTAACTCTCTTCCGCGTTGTGGGCGGCCGCCGGTCCGACGAACAGAACCGCAACCGAGGTGAGTGCAAGAGCGACGGCAGCAATAATGCGATTGGTGGGCTTCATATTGATCCTTTTGAACTGGCCTCTCGTTCGGCCTACGCCGACCACAGTGGAACGGATGCATCCAAAACGCCATACGGGGCCGAAGAATTGCCTACGGACCGAGTCCGTCCAACCCATGAGGAGGCGGGTTCAGCATGATTGCATTACGTGGTACCCATGACGGTCACAGGTCCTGAAGTGGCGTCCGACAACGAAGGAAACCGATCGCCACAATGACCACGATCCGCTTCTCCTCCCCCGACACCGCCCTCACCTCCCGACATCGGACCGGATCGGAACTCTCATGAATGTGCCGACGCAGCCAACTCCTGTCTCCTTGGGGCCTCGCCTGGCGCTGAGCGCGATGCAACGTGTGTTGTGGGCTTCACAACGGCGTCACCGGGACTCTCCCCATCAGAACATGGCGTTGCTGTCACACATCGACGGACCCGTCGACGCAGAACGGCTGGCCGCAGCGTTCGCCCAGGTCGTTGCCGCATCGGATGTTCTACGAACAACGATCGTCGATTCACACGACGGCCCGTCCGTCCGGCTGAGTTCGGCACCTGCGACCACCGAACTCATCCGACTCGATCGCGAACAGGCAGCGGATTGGGCTGCCCAACGAGTGATCGATCCGCTCGACATGGAGGTGTGCGGCTACGACAGCGTGATCATTCAGCATCCTGATGGCACATGTTCTTGGTACCTCGATTTGCACCACGTCATCACCGACGCCACCGCATCGGCTGCCGTCTTCGACGCCACCGCATCCAGCTACTTCGGGGAGATCCCCCACATCCCGTCGTACTACGACTGGAGCGGAGCGGTCCAGAACGCGTCAGACCCCCGCACCGAACGGGCACGAGAGTACTGGTCCAACCGCACCCCGGCACCCCGGATCGGGTCGCTCTACCAACCCGTCAGCTCGCCTGATCCGAGAAGTCGGCGCCGAGCCCCCCACATCACTGACGAGCTACGTAGGACCATCGAGTCCCGCCTGGCCTCGGACTATGCCGGACTCAGCGACGACCTTGCTTGGACCTCGCTTCTCATGTCCGTCACCGCGTTGTATCTGCATCGGGTAACCGGAGCCGACCAGCTCGCACTCGGTCTGCCGGTTCACAACCGGTCCGGACTCGACCCGTACCTCTTTGGACCCGCGATGGAAGTCTTCCCGGTCGACGTGGTTGTGGAGCCCGGCGAAACGTTCCGATCTCTTCACAAGCGGGTCTCGAAAGCAGTCATGCAGACGATTCGGCACGCCCGTCCCGGCACTGCACCCGCCGCAACCGACATCGAAGCTGTGATCAATGTGATCCCCCGAGGCGGAATCGAATCGTTCGGACCACACAGGGTGTCAACCGACTGGATCCACTCGGGTGCTACCGACTCGAGCCATCTGCTACGGGTACAGCTGACGACCTACGCCAATGCCCAGCCATCGCTGGTACTCGACGTGAACTGCGGCGCCGCCGACGATTCCCATGCGTCAAGGGTGGGAGATCATTTCGGGACGGTTCTGGCCCAGGTGGTTGCGGATCCGGATCGCCTCATCGGTACTCACGCGATCACGACCGACGACGAACGCAACCTGCTCGCGAAGTGGGGAGATCGTCGCGACGAGATCGGCGATGCCCCGTTGGTTTCCCAACGGCTTTTTGACTCCGACCGCGGCCTCGCGGCGAGTGTGCTCACCGGCACTCAAAATCTCGAAGGTGCCGAGCTCCTGAGTGAGGTACAGCGAGTCGGACACTGGCTACGGACCGAACATCGCATCGGTCCCGGTCATCGGGTGGCGATCGAGATGCCCCGTACCACGGATGCAGTGGTGGCGATCCTGGCCACGCTGTGGGCCGGCGGGTCCTACGTGCCCATCGATCCAGCCCAACCGGACGCTCGCCGTCGTTCCCTCATCGAGCGGGCGGGATGTGCGCTGGTACTGAGTCGACTTCCTGACTGCCCTGAGGCGCCCATACACGGCTCGCCGACAGTGGTAGCCGATTCGGATGAGGCATATCTGCTTTTCACTTCGGGCTCGACCGGCGAACCCAAAGGAGTTCCGATCACCCACCGAGGGCTGGCCGACTACCTCGAGTTCGCTCGATCGCAGTATCTCGACGATGACGAGTCGCCAGTGGTGCCGCTGTTCAGTGCCCTTACCTTCGATCTCACCGTCACCAGTCTCTTCCTTCCACTCCTCACCGGCGGTGAGCTCGTGGTCGTCGCCGATGACGGTGTGCCGGGGCTGCAAGCGATCGCCGACCACACCGGGATCACGTGGGCCAAGGCAACGCCGTCACACCTCGACATCTTGTTGAAGCTCCTTCCTGAAGATCACAACCTGCGGACACTGGTCGTTGGTGGCGAGGCGTTCGGGACGCGACTGGCCAACCAGCTGCGGACAAAGATTCCTGGACTGAAGATCTTCAACGAGTACGGCCCGACCGAGGCCGTGGTCGGCTGCATGATCCACGAGTCAACCCCCGAGGAACCGTGGGCAGACGTACCGATCGGGCGCCCTGCGCCGGGCGTGGAATTGAGAGTGCTCGACCGCTACCTCCATCCGAGCCCGCTGGGCTCGCCCGGCGAACTCTACATCTCACATCGCGGAGTGACCTCCGGATATCTCGACACCAACGAAGCGGGGCCCTTTGTCCAGCTCGACGGACATCGGTTCTACCGGTCGGGAGACCTCGTCCGGTTCGTCGCCCCCGGCGTGCTCACCTACCTCGGGCGGGCCGATGAACAAATCAAAGTCGGTGGCATTCGGCTCGACCCCACAGAGGTGGAACGCCAGCTCGAAGCTCATCCGGCTGTCGTCAGGTCGGCGGTCAGGATGTATCGACCCCGGTGGCGCCAACCCGATCGCCACTGTGTTCGCTGCGGACTACCGTCAAACGTTCCCCGAGCAGACTTCGACGAGGCGGGCGTCTGCAGTATCTGCCATCAGTACGACCGGATCAAAGATCACGCCGAGGTGTACTTCAAGACCCTCGACGATCTCGCAGCGGAGCGTCAGCAAGCCCGGGCCGAACGAAGAGGCCGGTATGACTGCCTGCACCTCTTGAGCGGCGGCAAGGACTCGACCTATGCGCTGTACAAGTTGGTCGAGCTGGGATTTGAGGTGTACGCCGTCACCCTCGACAACGGATTCATTTCCGAAGGTGCCAAGGCCAACGCCCGCAAGAGCGTCGCCGATCTTGGTGTCGATCACGAGTTCATCACAACCGATGCGATGAACGACATCTTCGCCGACAGCCTCGGCCGTCACTCGAACGTGTGTCACGGCTGCTACAAGACCATTTACACCACCGCGACGGCACGGGCCGACGAGCTCGGCATCCCCCTGATCATCACCGGACTTTCTCGTGGGCAGCTGTTTGAGACTCGCCTCATTCCTCAGCAGTTCACCGACGACCGCTTCGATCCCGAAGCGATTGATCGAGCGGTGCTGGAAGCGCGCCGCGTCTACCACCGGGTCGACGACGGACCCAACCGCCTGCTCGACACATCGGTCTTCGATGCCGGCGACGTGTTCGAACGCATCCGCTACGTCGACTTCTACCGGTACCTGGACGTCGAACTCAGTGAGATGTACCGATTCCTCGACACCCAGGCACCGTGGCTGCGGCCAGACGACACAGGTCGATCGACCAACTGCCTCATCAATGCCGCTGGGATCTACACCCACCAGCTCGAGCAGGGATACCACAACTACGCCGAGCCGTATGCCTGGGACGTTCGCCTGGGTCACAAGACGCGGGACGAAGCGATTGCGGAACTCGACGACCAGTTGGACGAAGACGAGGTGAAACGCATGCTGGCCGAGGTCGGCTACGAACCTCGACCCCGCGAGACGTTCACGGCCTGGATCGAGGTCGTCGACGGATCCGAGCCCTCACCGGCCGACCTTCGCACTTGGCTCTCCGGCAGGCTGCCGGCTCACGCCGTCCCGTCCGCGTACATGGTCGTGGAACAACTGCCGATGACCACCAATGGGAAGCTTGACCTCGCGCTGCTTCCCGAACCCGATCGTGTGCATCGCTCGGGTGCCACCCTTCATGTCGGGGCAACCACCGAAGACGAGCAGGCAATCGTCGAGGTGTGGGAACGGGTATTGGGAATCGAGCCCATTGGGATCACCGACGACTTCTTCGAACTCGGAGGCGACTCCCTTGCCGCGCTCCAGGCGATCGTGGCGGTCGGCGACGCGCTTGGC
Source organism: Acidimicrobiales bacterium (assembly GCA_048550155.1). Taxonomy (GTDB): domain Bacteria; phylum Actinomycetota; class Acidimicrobiia; order Acidimicrobiales; family SZUA-35; genus JABDIY01. The sequence continues at coordinate 7,953 of JBLYYW010000065.1, forward strand.
CTCACGCTTCGGGAAGAACTGATCTTCGGTCACCGGACACCTCGCTCGCTTGCGGAAGCGATAAGGAATGAACCCGGCGTCGACCTACAGACCGGCTCGAGTTCGGCGTTGAGCCCTGGTGAGGAAGCAATGTTGTTCGATTGGCTGAACGACCCTCTGTCGTCGAAGAACAACGTGGGCCGTGTCTATCGAATCCAAGGATCTCTCGACCCCGCTCGACTCCGGGAGGCACTAGCTGACGTGGTCAGCCGCCATGCTCCCCTACGAACGACACTGGTCGAGCCACGCCAGGAGGTTCCGTTCCAGTTCGACGTCACGCCAGTCCTGTCCCACGATGCCTTCAGATCGGCAGCTCGCGAGGCATACCTCGAACCATTCGATCTCGAAACAGGGCCGCTGGCACGGGTGTTGTTGGGACCGCTCGACGACGGTGCATCAGGTCTTCTGATCGCCATGCATCATGCTGTGATCGATGAGAGCGGCTTCGATTCCGTAGTTGCCGACCTTGCGGCCTACTACGAAGGCGGGAAGCCCGAACCTCTACCCATGGGGTACGAGGACCTCGCAGCGACGCTCATCGCGGGCGGCAACCAGGACGACGACCGAGTCTTCTGGCTGAGTCCCGAGCGTTCGGCTCCTGTCAGTCAGCCCCGGTGGCTGCCCACCGCGGGTGGACCGGACGGTTTCGTCGAACGACCGGCCCGGTTCACAGCCTCTCACCTCGATCTTCGTGGTGGCAGCCGGGCGGCAACCACCCTCGATGCCGTCGGCCGAATCGTCGAACGTCGGATCGATGGAAGCCGAGTCGAGATCGGACTGGCGGCGTCGGTTCGGCCGGCGCGTGCACACGGCATGGCCGGCTACGCACTCAACATCGTTCCTCTCGTGTTCGCCCCCTCAGAGCCTGACGCTGCGGGATCGGCGCTCACCGAGGCCCTGGCCCATCGGCGTTACCCGCTGGCATCCATCGTTCGTGACCGGAGACAGGCGGGGTTGGATGCACCCGAACTGCGCGTGATGCTGGCCTACGGCGAACTGGCTCCGGTCAGGATCGGCGGGTTCGAAGGTCGCCACGACGTTCTCGCTCCCGCCGATGCAGCAACAGACCTGACTCTTTTCGTGCAGGTGCGAGGTGAACATGTGAACCTCGGCGCCGAGTATCGAGGTGCAACTGTCAGCAGGGCCGAAGCCGAAGCGGTGCTGGCAGAGCTGGAAGCTGAACTCTCGCCACCATCGCCACACCTTCTGGACGAGATGGTTCTCGAACGAGCTCAACGTACGCCCGAGGCGATTGCCGTGTCATCCCGTGAGGAGTCCATCAGCTACGCCGAACTCGCCCGCCGATCCGCCATGATCGCAGCCACACTATGCGAACGAGGAGTCGGGCCGGGATCCTTTGTCGGCGTCATGGCATCCCGCCAACCGGCAACCGTCGTTGGCATTCTGGGCGTCCTCCGCAGCGGTGCTGCGTATGTTCCAATCGACCCCGACTATCCGACCGAACGCAGAGACCACATCATCTCCGATTCCGGGATGACCAAACTGATTCACGCCGGCCCGCCGCCGTCGGTCCCGAACGGCGTAGAACTCATCGACCTCACGTCTGAAGTTGACGCGAAACCGCTGCCCGAGCTTCCGTCACGACACGCCGACGACATCGCCTATGCGATCTACACCTCAGGCTCCACCGGAACCCCCAAGGGCGTTGCTGTTCGCCACCGCAACATCGTCTACTCGACGTCGACACGAACCGAGGTCTACGGTGCCGATCCACATCGTTTCCTGCTGCTGAGTTCGTTTTCGTTCGATTCGTCGATGGTGGGCCTGTGGTGGACCTTGTGCAGCGGTGGCGAGCTCGTGCTCCCAGACCCTGAGCTCCACACAGACGTGCATCACCTCGGTGAGCTCATCAACAGCAGGCAGGTGAGCCATGTCCTCGCAATTCCAGCCTTGTACGCCGTCCTTCTCGGGGAAGTGGAACCGGCTGAATTGGCGCCGCTCACGGATGTGATCGTCGCTGGCGAGGCATGTCCGCCAAGCCTTGTCGCAACCCACTCCACAGTCCTACCGAACACGGTCCTCCACAACGAGTACGGCCCGACCGAGACGACAGTCTGGAGCCACTATCACCGGTTCGAACGCGACGAGACGTTCGATGGTGCGGTTCCGATCGGCACCGCGATCCCTGGGGCAGTCGATCTGGTTCTCGACGAATCTGGCCGACCGGTCTCGGTCGACGACGTCGGAGAACTGTTGATCGGCGGTCCGGGCGTCACGGCTGGCTACGTGAACCAGCCAGAACTCACCGCTGAAAGATTCATCGACGTCAATGGCCAGCTCTTGTACCGAACCGGCGATCTTGTTCGCGTCCTTCAGAGCGGTGCCCTCGAATTCGTCGGGCGGGTCGACGACCAGGTGAAGATCCGTGGCGTCAGAATCGAATTGGGTGAGATCGAAGCGAAGCTTCTCGCTGACGATCGGGTTCGGGCGGCAGCCGTTCGTACCGTTGACACCCCCAATGGACCCCGCTTGGTTGCCTGGTACTCCCCGACTTCACATGGTTCGATCGATGCCGAATCACTCCGGTTCCACCTCAGGGAGGTCCTGCCCGAGTCCATGGTTCCATCTCAGCTGGTCGAGCTCGAGGTGATGCCGCTGACCCCGAATGGCAAGATCGACCGTCGGGCGCTGCCGGAGCCATCAAACCAGGTCACCCGGTCCACGATCACCGGACAACGAGCCTCTTCTCCAGTGGAGGAACTGATGTGTGACACATGGGGTGAGGTTCTCGGGGTCGAGACGGTAACGGCCCAGGACAACTACTTCGATCTCGGTGGAGATTCGATCCTCAGTATCCGAATCGTCGCGTCGCTGCGCCGCCACGGAATCCGGGTCCGACCACGCGACCTGTTCGATCATCCAACCATCGCCGAGCTCGCAGCTGTTGCTACTTCGGCAACATCGACCTCCCAGGTCACCCATACAAGGCTCGTCGGCGCGGTGCCGTTGCTACCGATGCAGAGATGGTTCTTCGACCAAGAGTTCGCTGATCCCAACCATTGGAATCAGTCCCTCTGGTTCGATGCGTCTGAGCCGATCGATCGGCAGCTCCTCGAAGGGGCGCTTGCGATCGTCGTCGACCACCACGACGTACTGAGGGCGAGGTTCACAGGCGATGCGGATGGTTGGAAACAGCACATTCCTGAGTCCGGTGTTGATCCTGTCGTGCAGGAGTTCAGAAACTTGAACGAGGCAGCCGTGCCCGCCGTCGTGGATTCGATAGAGGGATCGCTGGACATCGAGAGGGGTGAACTGGTTGGAGCGGCGATCTTCCGACAGCGCGATGCGGCCGACCGGGTATTCCTCACCATTCATCACCTTGTGGTGGACGGTGTGTCGTGGCGGCCCCTGCTGGAGGACCTGACGTCGGCCTACCGAGCATTGGCGGACGGTGATGAGCCGAAGCTGCCACCCCGAACCGCCAGCACAGCTGATTGGGCTGAAGCGCTCGGGAGGCTGGAACCGAATGACCACTGGGATCGCCTGCAACGTCGGCTCCCCGACCCACCCACCGTGCGACGACCTCAACATCTCGGGGAACAGGTCACCACTACGGTCGATGCCGGGCCGATCGACGGTTTGGTCGACCGCCTCTTGATCGCCATAGGACGCGCCCACCGAGAGGTGCTCGGTTGGGATGAGTTGACGGCGACCTTGGAAGGCCACGGCCGCACCGAGACACTCGATGTCGACCTCTCTCGCACCGTTGGTTGGTTCACTTCGATGTACCCGATCAGTGTGGATCTCGACACCGATACGAACGATCTGACCGAAGTTCCGAACGACGGTGTAGGAGCACTGGAGATCATCCGAGGAATGCCACGGCTGGTGATCAACTACCTGGGGCAGCTCGACCGCTCGCTGGCCGGCACCGACCTGCTCTCTCCAGCGTCGGGAATCCTGGCCGGGTACGGCAGCGGCAACCATAGGACCCACGATCTCGGGGTGCTCGCTCACGTTTCGGACCAACGCCTCCACGTGACGTGGGACTATGTGCCTCAGGACTATCCCAGGCATGTGATTGAGCAGGTCACGGCGGCATTTCAGAGACACTTCGCCGCACCGCGCCTCGATCTGCTCGATGTCTCATCGGTCGATCTCGACGCAATCGCCGGCCTGCTCGAGTAGGCACGCAGCGGGTTGCCGGCGAACCCTCGAATCAGCCAGATTTGTCGGCGCGTTCGAACACGTAATACGGGGCGCTGCTGAGAAGCCCGACAATCCACGGTGTGTTCGTCGACCCGCTCAAGTTGCGCACGGAGCGGCGTCGGAATCCTGCCCGTTCAGTCGCAGTCGTGATTGACTTCACCGTTGCTTGATGCAATTCCAGACCGTTGACATCGATCAGTGTGGGGCGCAAGAAACGGCCCGATCCCACATACTTGAGGCGTGCCTTCAGCATGTCTCGGGATCGGAATCCGGATGGGGACAGAGACAGCCCGACAGGATTGAAGCCGTTGAAGATCAGCGTTCCGCCCGGTGCCAAGACACGCCGAACCTCGGCCAATGCCGCAGCCCTGTCGGCTGGTGTGAGAACGTAGTCGAACCCGTGAAGGGCAACCTGCACAACATCGAACGTGCTGTCCCTCAGCGGCAACGCAAGCAGGTCGGCGGCAGCGAGTCCCATGCCCGGTCGAGCGCCGAACTCTGCGATCGCAGCCGGATTCACCTCGATCGAGGTTACGACCGCGCCACGATCGGCTGCCTTCTGAGCTGACCGACCGGTTGCCCCTGTCCCCACGTCGAGAACTGAACGTCCCGGGGTCGAGAGAACCTCGTCGAGGATCTGGTCCTCGACCGGGAAGTCCAGAAGGTGACGATAGATGTGGGTTCGGGCGGTCTCAGGCTTCGAGCGCATCAGCTAACCGCTCTGCGACGATTCGGGCATGCGGTTCCTCGAGCAATGTGAGATGACCACCAGGCACCTTGGTGACGCGCAGGTCGCTGGCAACGGTCTGCCACCCCCGGGAGTCGTCGATGACTCCCTCCCAGATGTCACTGACCGCTTCGGTCGACAGCATGATGACCGGAACATCCACCGGACCAACCCTGTAGTCCGACCACATTTCGATCAGGGTGGTCGTGATTTCCCACTTCCGTACCTCGAACGAAATCGGGCCTTCAGGGGACTCAATGCGGTTGCGTTCTCTGGCTCGGTTGAGCCGTCGGGTTTCGATCTTGTCGCGCACCTTGCCCAGACCGTACTGAGGACCGACGCGGAACAGTTTGCCGAGATGTTCCGTGAGGGGTATGTCCCGAGGAATCAGTGTGGGCAAGAAGGTATCGAACAGAACCAATGCGTCCACATCTTCGCCGTCTGCTCGGAGGCGCTTGACCAGTTCAGAACCGATCACCCCACCCATCGAAAAGCCGGCCAGGAGGTACGGGCCAGCCGGCTGGACCTGCCGAATCTCGTCGAGATAGCTCGAAACCACTTGCTCCCTCGACTGATGGAGTGGCGAGACGCCGTCGACACCGGCCGCCTGCACACCCCAGACGTTGTATCGGCCAGCGAGATAGCGACCGACGGGTTGGAAGGTGAGTATGTCGCCACCCGCTCCGTGCACCATGAAAATGTTCCGCAAGTCGGGATCGGGTTCGAGGATTGGGATCAGGTGGTGAAGCTCAACGGCGTGTTCGTCGGTCTCGGCGGCACTGTTCCCGGCTACGAGTGACCGAGGGGTCCCGGTGCGCAGCAGCTGTGACAGCCCTACCTGAAGGCCGAGGTCCTTGCGAATGCGGCTGACGAGCCGCATGGCGAGCATCGAATGACCTCCGGCGTCGAAGAAATCGTCGTCGGGACCAAGCGACGGTTGTTCCATGACTTCGCGCCACAGGGCGAGCATTGCGACCTCTGGTTCGGTGAGGTCGAAGTCGCGGACCGGCGCTGCCGACTTCCGCGGCGTTGGATCAGGCAGGGCGTGACGATTGACTTTGCCGTTGGGAAGCAGAGGGAAATGGTCGAGGACCACAGCCTGAGAAGGGACCATCACCTCAGGCAGGAGCGAACGGGCGTGTTCCACCAGTTGATCTGGATTCAAGGTGTCGTCGAGCGCGGTGACATAGGCCACCAGCGTGTTCCCGACCGCTGTTGTGCGCCCTCCTACAACCGCCCGATCAACACCGGGAAACGAGGCCAACGCAGTTTCCACCTCACCCAGTTCGATTCGAACTCCCCGCACCTTGACCTGATGGTCCGTGCGTCCCAGATAGTCGAGCACACCGTCATCGCGCCACCGTGCCATGTCACCAGAGCGATACAGGCGGTCGTGATCGGGGTTGCCGTTCGCGAACGGATTCGGCACAAACCGTTCAGCGGTGAGGTCGGGGCGATTCCAGTAGCCGGGTGACACACCGACTCCGGACACGTGAAGTTCTCCCGGCACGCCCACCGGGACCTGCCGGTCGTGCTGATCCAACACTCGCACGCCCATGTTTGCAATCGTGCGGCCGATCGGCGAAAGGTCCTGGTCCGGTGTGACCTCGGCGACCGTGGCGTCGGGGCTCACCTCGGACATCCCGTACAGGTTGATCAGCTTCCGTCCCGGGAGCAGCTGAGCGAAGCGATCGGCAGTCACGGCGGCGAGAGCCTCTCCGCTCGAGGTCCACATCGTGAGCCGTGGTAGAAGCTCGCCGATGTCAGGGGCGTGTTCCAACAACAGATCCAGTAGCGAAGGGACCAGCGTCAGGCGCCGGATTGGGTACGCAGCGAGAGTCTCGATCAGGGCGTCGGGGTCGGTCACGACGTCATCGTCGATCAAGAGCACCGGGTTGCCGTGCAACAGTGCCCCCCACAGCTCCCAAAGATGATCGGCGAATCCGAGCGTTGTCTTCTGCGGCGATACCTCTCCCGGTTCCAGCGGGTAGGCATCCCACTGCCATTCGAGCCTGCTGAGCATGCCTGCGTGGTGAATCCGGACACCTTTTGGTACACCCGTACTGCCGGAGGTGAAGGTGAGAAGAAGCGTATTTTCCGGCGAAACTGTGAGGTCATCGGGGTTGGGCTGACCGAGAACGGGATCGATGTCGGCTACATCGATGAACTTCACGTCACGTTCTTCTTTCACGCTGCGAACGGCATTCAGCACGTTGTCACGGGCATCGGAGACGGTGAGGACAACCGGCGCTTCGGACACGTCGAGCATCAGTGCCAGGCGCGGTGGCGGAAAGCGGGGGTCGAGTGGCACGTACGCGCCGCCTGCCAGGATCGTCCCCACAACCGCCACGACCATCTCGATGC
>JBLYYW010000066.1:0-5066 GCA_048550155.1 Acidimicrobiales bacterium
CGGGGCTGCAGTTGTGGTTGTTTCGCCGTCGTCGCCGCTCGACCCATCATCGGTCGAGACAGAATCGTCGGAGGCTCCGTCATCGGATGCCTCGTCAGACCCGCCACAGGCGGCTGCCAACAGCGCAAGCGCTGCAAGCAACGCAATGAGCTTTTTCATATTCTCTCTCCTCTTCGTGGTCGACCTTCGCCGACACTTAGCGATTCCGGAACTGTACCACCAGAGGTACGGGCCCTTGGAGGGCGTTCAACCGCATTGTCACACTCTGTTAGCACTTCCGCACGTCCATTATTTAGTACTGAATTCAATGACCGTAGACTTCCCGACCGGCTCGCGACCTCCCTTTGTTGCCGCTCGGCTCATGCGTGATGACACGCGATCCAATGGCCGCCACCCGAATCGCGCCACTCGGGAATCTCCTGTGAGCAACGCTCGGTGGCAATCGGACACCGCGTATTGAAGACACAGCCCGGCGGAGGGTTGGCCGGGCTGGGGATGTCCCCCTCGAGGATCACCCTCACCCGAGTCGCCTCTGCCACCGGATCCGGCAACGGTACTGCGCTCTGAAGAGCCTTGGTATAGGGATGTTTGGGATTGTCATACAGCTCGTCGACGTCGGCGAGCTCGACGATGTTCCCTAGGTACATCACTGCCACTCGGTCGGCGATGTGGCGCACCATGCTCAGGTCGTGGGAAATGAACAGATAGGTCAGGTGGAGGTCTTCCTGAAGCTGTTTCAGAAGGTTGACCACCTGAGCCTGAATCGACACATCGAGCGCCGCAATCGGTTCGTCGCACACGATGAATTCCGGATTCAACGCGATCGCCCTGGCGATGCCAATGCGCTGACGTTGTCCTCCAGAGAACTCATGCGGGTAACGGTTTGCGTGAACCGGATCCAGCCCGACCAAGTTGAGAAGCTCATCGATTCGCTCCGCACGCTCCTGCTTGGTCATCTTGGAGTTCTCGACCAGCGGTTCACCGATGATCGAGCCCACTGTCATCCGCGGGTTCAACGATGCGTGGGGATCCTGGAAGATCATCTGCATTTGTTTGCGAAGCTCACGGAGTCGGCTGTCGCTCACCGTGGTGAGCTCCTCACCGTTGATCGTCATGGAACCATCGGTTGCCCTGTCCAGTTGCAGCAGCACACGACCGGTGGTGGATTTGCCCGAACCACTCTCGCCCACTAGGCCGAGGGTTTCTCCGCGACGGATCTCGAACGTGACCCCATCGACGGCTCGTACGGCTCCGACCTGACGTTTGAAAACACCCTTCATGATCGGGAAGTGTTTCTTCAACCCGTCGACGGTGACGATCACATCGCCCCGAGTCGTGGGCACGTCTGCCGGATTCACAGCGATGTCAGTCATGGTGGGGCTCCCCCGTTTGGAGGTCGAAGAAACATGCGGCCTTGTGGCCCGGACTCACGATCCTGAGCTCGGGAACCTCGTTGATACACCGTTCGAATGCGTGAGGGCAGCGGGGCGCGAAGCTGCAGCTCGACGGTTTCTTGTACATCCCGGGCGGCTGCCCTTCGATGCTGTAGAGGTCGTGACCCTTCTGGTCCAACCGGGGAACCGATTCGAGCAGACCGACCGTGTACGGATGTTGGGGGTTGGCGTAGAGCTCCCGGACCGGTGCTTCCTCGACGATTCTGCCTCCGTACATCACGAGCACCCGGTCCGCAAGACCGGCGACCACGCCAAGGTCGTGGGTGATCCAGATCAAAGCGGTGCCCAGCTTGGTTCGAAGATCCCGGACGATTTCGATGATCTGAGCCTGAATGGTCACATCGAGGGCGGTCGTCGGTTCGTCGGCAATGATGACCTTGGGCGAGCAGGCCAGCGCCATGGCAATCATGACACGCTGACGCATGCCTCCGGACAGCTCGTGCGGGTAGGACTTGAGCCGCTGGCCGGCATCGGGGATGCCCACCAGTGACAGAAGTTCGAGAGCCCGGTTGTTCGCTTCCTTCTTCGAGAGATCGGTATGCAAAAACAAGGATTCGGTGATCTGCTTGCCGATGGTTATGACAGGATTGAGCGACGTCATCGGGTCCTGGAAGATGAAGCCGATTCGCCCGCCACGTACCTGGCGGAGGTCGTCGAGCTTTATCTGGAGCAGGTCTTGGTTTTCGAAGTGGACCTCGCCGGCGACGACTTCGCCAGGAGGCATGGGGATCAGCTTGAGCAACGACATCATGGTCACGCTCTTGCCCGAACCACTCTCCCCCACGACGCCGAGGAACTCGCCCTCCCGCAATTCGAATCCGACTCCGTTGACGGCGTGGACCGTGCCGTCTTGGGTGTTGAACTGGGTGGTGAGGTTCTTGACATCCAGAACCGGCTCCCCCGTTCCCATCACAGGACCAAACTCTGCATGCGACCTTCCATCATCGCGACAATAGCCGTTTCAGCCCTTCGGTTCCCGTGGGACAAGATCTGACACGGTTCGGTCATGTTCCCGACGACCGCAGCGCGCAACAGTGCAGCTGCACCTCAACGGTAGCGAACTTCCTGGTTCTCGAGTTCTGTCTGCACTGCGATAATGGGCACTTCATCGACCTCCACACCCGATTTGAGCGAGAGGGCGGCGCCGATGCCGGCACCCTGCCCAAGGACGGCACAACAGCCCATGTTGCGAGTGGCGGCGTGCGAGATGCGGTCACCGCCCGACGAGCGTCCGGCGACCAAAAGGTTGCGGACCCCGGTGGGGATCAGGTTGCGGTACGGCAGTTGGAAGTACCGACCGGTGGTGGGCAAGATCAGAATCCCGTAGCCATCGATGAACTCGGGGAAGATGCCAATCGAGTCCTCGAACCGCCCCTGGTGCCTCACGTCGCTCTCGGTCATGTTGTAGCGGGCGAGGATCTTGCGGGTGTCGCGCACGCCCAGCGTCATCCCGAAGTTCCGAAGACGAGCGTTCTCACAACCGGGTGTGAACGAACGAAGCGCCTCGATGGCATGCAGCGCATGTCGCCGGCCCTCCATCTCACCGCGGGTCAGGTCTTCGGGATCGGTTCCGTCCAGCTCTCCCAGGTGGACAACATTCATATACGTCAGCTCGCCAGAGTCGTGGATCGCTCCCCAGGTGCCGGCGAGGGTTGTGAGATTGTCGGGAATCAAGCCGTCGGCAACTGCTCTGGCGAAAGGCTTGTGAAGGAACGGCGAGAACATGGCGTCTTCCTTGCCATCGGTCTCGATATCCCATTGGCCATTGCCAGCCCAGTCCGCGTAGGTCTGAGGGTCGGCGGCGACACCCTCGGCGAACCTGCGCTTGTCCACCCCGGCGAGGTGGAACATGACCGACGTCGCCATCATGTGCTCCCGCGGTGTTCGAACAGTCGTTGCCCCGGCCCGATGGGCGACGTCGGCATCACCGGTGGCATCGATCACGCGCTTGGCGAGGATCGCGTCTCGGCCGGCCTTGGACTCGGTGATGATGCCCACCACTCGATCGCCGTCCATCACCGGGGAGACGAACATCCGATGGAGCATCGGCCTGATGCCGGCCTCCTCGATCATTCGATCGGCAACGACCTTGAAGCCTTCGGCATCGATCTCGTAGGAGTCCGACTGGGATTCGGGAATCGCAGCCCCCATCCGGTAGGCCCGTTCCTCGAACTCGCGTCCGATTCCATTTGCTTCGACAGTCGCCGCGTGCCGATACCACGCCATCCCCTCCACACCGACGGTTGTGATGTTTCCTCCGAAACACCCGAATCGTTCCACCAGTACGACGTCGATCCCTCCCACCCTCGCCGCCGCGAGCGCGGCCGACAATCCAGCCGGTCCCGATCCAACGACCAGGACATCGGTCTCGTGGACCACGTCAACCGACCTGGCAGGTTCAACGATCGTTCGAGGCGGATAGGTCGAAGCCATGAGAGGGCGTCCGTTCTTGTTGTGGCGGGCACGCTCGCCGCGCTCTCGGACAAGTGTGAATGGTTGAGCAACCCCCAGCAAGGTGTTCGAGGAGATCCCCGCAGCGCCGAGCGAGGACTGCGGGGACCGTCCTAGATTGTTTTCGAAACGAGCTGTCGATCTTGCTGTCAGTGTTCGTTGTCCTAGTGACCGGCAACAACGTCGGCATCGATTTGAAGGAGTCCGAGATGTCCAAGGTTTCAATGACAGGAACGATCACCTGCCAGGAAGGCAAGGCCGATGAGATGGCCGACGTGCTGGCGTCCATGGTGGAAGCGGCGCGGGAGGAGCCCGGCGTGGAGATCTATTCCTACAGTCGCCACGACGACGACACGTTCTCCTTCTTTGCACTGATGTCGAGCCAAGAGGCGATGCAGGCACACGGGCAGAGTGAGGCGATGCAGGCAGCGATGCAGAAGTTCGGCCCGCTGATGGCCGGGCCGCCCCAGATGTCCCCCGGAACCCCAATCGCCGCTGTCGGCTTCGACGTCTGACCCGCCGAACCGGGCCAGGGATCGCCCCGGGATGAGTCTCGACCATCTGGCGTTCGCTGACATCTATCGCCGTGAGGTGGGAAGGTGCACTGCGACCCTGGTCCGGGTGCTGGGCGATGTGGATCTCGCCGAGGACGCTGTGGGGGACGCGTTCGCGCGAGCCGCCGACCGCTGGGCAACTGACGGCATTCCACCGAACCCGGGAGGATGGATCACCACTACGGCTCGCAATCGTGCGATCGACCGGTTGCGTAGAGAGTCGATCAGAGGGGCACGAGAGCGCGAATCGATCGAGCTACGCGACACCGAACCCGAAACAGAGCTGAGCGTCGGGGACATCACCGTTGTCCCCGACGATCAACTTCGACTCTTCTTTCTCTGCTGCCATCCAGCCCTGGCACCAGACGTGCAGGTGGCACTCACACTGCGACTCCTCGCAGGTCTGACTACCAAGGAAATCGCCAGAGCCTTTCTCGTGCCGGAGGCGACCATGGCACAACGCATAACCCGCGCCAAGCGCAAGATCCGCGCCACCAACATCGCATACCGCCTTCCCGAGTCCGACGAGTTGGCAGCACGACTGGCGCCTGTCCTGGCAACGATCTACCTCATCTTCACTGAAGGCCACACCGCGACAGCCGGCACC
>JBLYYW010000067.1:0-3770 GCA_048550155.1 Acidimicrobiales bacterium
CCCAGCTACCGGAGACTTCGTCGCAATACGGGCCGATGAAGACAACGATGGCGAATATCTCGTCTCCGCCATCGCGACCCGTCGAACCGCCCTCGCTCGCCGAGCACCAGGCCGGATCCCTGAGCCGCAGATTCTGGCCGCCAACATCGACGACGTCTTCGTGATGCAGGGAATGGATCGCCCGGTCAACTTTCCACGGCTGGAACGACTCCTGGTGATCGCATGGGACAGCGGCGCCGAGCCGGTCGTGTTGCTCACCAAGGCCGACCAGGTGAACGATCCGGATGCAGCGGTGAAGGCGATTCAGGCCATCGCTCCCGGGGTCCAGTGTCTTGCAATCTCCACTCGGACGGGCCGCAATATCGAAGCGGTGCAGAAACGCATGTACGGCACTCGAACCGTGGCGCTGATCGGCTTGTCCGGAATTGGCAAGTCAACCTTGGTCAACACGTTGTCGGGCGGAGAGGTCCAACGAATCGCAAAGGTCCGTGCGGTTGACCGACGAGGTCGACACACCACCGTCACCCGCGATCTCATCCCGCTACCCGACGGCGGGATTGTCGTCGACACCCCCGGCATCCGCGAGATCGCCCCGTGGGAAGCCAGAAAGGGCCTGGCCAAGGCGTTCCCTGTGATCACCGAAGCCAGCGCCCAGTGCAAGTTTTCCGACTGTACTCACCAACGCGAACCCGACTGTGCCGTTCGACGCCTCACCAGCGACGGCGCCGTCAACAAACGACGGGTCGACCACTACCTCAAACTCCAAGCCGAACTCGACGCGCAGGACACTCAGAAGGCCGAGTTCGAGCGACGTGTGGACAGCCGAGCGAAGGTCTCGGCCGAGGAACGCTCAGAGAAAGCCGGTCGGCGAGGAAACAAACGCCCGAAGTCTGCTCGGCGGCGCAAGGGCCGCTGAATTTCCTGCAACACTACAGGGGTCATGGTTTCGAGGTTCATCCCAGTCATCGTCGGCGTCGCTCTTCTCCTGGCGGCATGTGGTCGTACCGAACCGGTTGCTTCGGCCGACAACACCACCACTACTGCGACGACCGGGGTCGTTTCCGCCCCGGCCACGACCGTCCCCACCACCGAGGCGGCAGAGCAACCCACCGCCTACGTGGTTCAACCCGGCGACTCCGTGGGTCGGATCGCTTCGGCCTACGGTTTGAACGCAGACGAGTTGGCCGCCTACAACAACCTGGATGACCCCAACCGGATCGCCGCCGGCCAACAGTTACTGATCCCGCCCGGGGCCACCAGCACATCCACGACGCCAACCACGGCTGCAGCCCCTCCTCCCGAAACCACCGAAACCACCGCCTCAGGCTGAACCTCCCGCCACCTACCTCTCTTGCGGCGGCTGTCGATGGATGGCTAGACCGTTGAGCACCCAGCAAGGATCGAATACATGGACAAAACCGACATTGTGGTAGTGGGCGGCGGAATCGTGGGGTTGGCCACCGCCCATCAACTCCTCCATCAACAGCCCAGTCTTCAGGTGACCGTGGTGGAGAAAGAACCTTCGGTCGCGGTCCATCAAACCGGCCACAACTCCGGTGTGTTGCACAGCGGGATCTACTACAAGCCCGGCAGTCGCAAGGCGCTTCTCGCTACCTCTGGCCGGGCCGCGATGGTGGCGTTTTGCGAGGAGCACGGCATCGCCCACGACGTGTGTGGCAAAGTGATCGTCGCTACCCAAGACCTCGATCTTTCCCGGCTGGATGTACTCGAAGAACGGGCCCAGGCCAACGGGGTCGCCGCCCGGCGGATCACTGCGGCCGAGTTGTCCGAACTCGAACCCCATGCGGCCGGTATCGCCGGACTACATGTTCCTGCAGCCGGGATCACCGACTACAGCAAGGTCTGCCAGGCGATGGAGAACCAGATTGTGGAACGGGGCGGAACGGTTCGAACCAGCACCGAGGTTACCAACATCGACGAGGGCACAGCGGTGCGGGTGTCCACAACCAAGGGTGAGATCGAGGCGAGCCTCGTCGTGACGTGCGGCGGGCTTCACAGCGACCGTCTCGCCCTCCAGACCGCACCCGACACGACCGAGCGGATCATGCCCTTCCGGGGCGAGTATTACGAACTTGCGCCCGACCGCCGACATCTGGTGAACAACCTGATCTACCCGGTGCCCGATCCAGATTTCCCGTTCCTCGGAGTGCACCTGACCCGCATGATCGACGGATCCATCCACGCCGGACCCAACGCGGTACTGGCCCTCGCTCGTGAGGGATACACGTGGGGAGACATCGACCTCGGCGACCTCAGCGAGGTACTCCGCAATCCGGGCTGGTGGCGACTGGCCCGAAACTACTGGAAAACCGGGATGGGAGAGTACTACCGCTCCCTCTCCAAGCGGGCCTTCGTGAAGGCCTTGCAACGGCTGGTGCCGGCGGTGCAGGTGGAGGATCTCGTACCGTCTCCCGCCGGTGTTCGGGCCCAAGCGGTCAGTCGGGAAGGTTCACTCCTCGATGACTTCGTCTGGTCTGAAACTGACCGGGTCGTGAACGTTCTCAACGCTCCGTCCCCTGCCGCCACCGCATCGCTGGCCATCGGCGACGCCATCGTCGAGCGGTTGCTCACCCACCAGTTCTGAGCGAGTCCTCGAATCCGACGACCAATTTGAAGGCCAACACCCAGCCGGTCGGGTCGATGCCGAGCGAACGACACCGCTGTTCGGCTGATTCCAGCTCTCCGAAGCCACAGACCCCGGCGAAGAGCGCACCGATCGGGCCACTGATTCGATCTCCGCTTATCGTCATCTCAGCCAACGCCTGCTCATACGCTGCACGCGCCTCATCGGAGCGGCCCTGACGGAAGTACCTACCGGCCAACGCCGTGCGAGCCCGGAAGACGTCGAGGTAGGTCCCTTCTCCGGTCAGAACGAGCTCGATCTGCCGGGCGGCGCTGTCGAGGTCACCGGATGCCACGTGGATCAGCGCACTGACCGCATCACTGGCGACCCGGGTGGCCACGGGGACGTGACTATCGACCCAGGTGAGTTCGCGCAGTGCCTCGTCCACCTGCCCCTGCTGCAGGAATCCCAGCGCGAGGGACACGATGATCTCGCTCTCCCCCACCACGTCGGGCTGGGCGTGAACGGATTCGAACTTGCCAGCCCATTGCATGACCCCAGCCGGGTCGCCCAGACGAGCTGCCGCAGCACAGTTTGCAGCTGCGGCGAGGCGACGCGAATCGGCATCGCCCTGGTGGTCAGCCAGCGCGAACGACTGCTCCAGGGACAACAGACCCTCGTCAACGTTGGCGAGCGAGATATGCGCTCGACCCTGGACCGCCCGAGCTTGCACTGCCAGGTTCACGTCGTCGGCTCGAGCCGATGCGGCCAGTGCATGTTGTGAAGCAGCGAGGGCCCGTTCTGGGCGACCGGACCAGAGATGAACCGATGCGTTCAGAACCTGGATGATGCCCTCGGCCCAGGGATCACCGCGCCGCATGGTCTCGGGCAGCACCTCTGCCACTACGGCCTCGGCCTGGCGCAGATGGCCGTTGTGGAACAGCACCCATCCCTCGACACCCCGGGTCCAGGTGAGGCCCCCGAGGTCATCGAGGTTCGAGAACAGTTCGCTGGCGCGTGTGACGAACTGGGCCGCCTCATCGACCCGACCGGCCCGGAACGCCTGCCATGCCAGGCTCTGATAGGCCCACGCTTCGCTGCGCTCGTCGTTGATCGATGCCGCGACCCGCTGGGACGCCTCGAGGGCCTGCCGGGCCAGATCATGTTGTGAACGCTCGAGCTCGGC
>JBLYYW010000068.1:0-49549 GCA_048550155.1 Acidimicrobiales bacterium
CGCTCCCGAAGCTGCCGCTCCGGAGGCCGCGCCCGAGGTTGCCGAGCCCGAAGCTGCACCTGTAGATGCTGCTCCCGAAGCTGCACCTGCGGCTGAATCCGACGCCGCGCCCGAGGCTGCTGCCGCCGATCCAGAACCTGCCGACGCTGAGACGACCCCGTCGACCGAACACGCCTAGCCGACCACGTTCGGTAACCGTTCCACGCAAACCACTACAACCTGACGAAAGCTGAAAGAGAACTTCCCGATGGCAATCACCGCCAAAGACGTACAGGAACTCCGCAAGTCCACCGGTGCCGGAATGATGGACGCCAAGAAGGCGTTGACCGAAGCCGACGGTGATTTCGAAGCGGCGGTCCAGATCCTGCGAGAGAAGGGCCTGGCCAAAGCCGCAACCCGATCCGATCGAGAGAACACCGAGGGACTCGTCGTCGTCGTCGAAAACGACACCGCAGCCGCTCTTGTGCACCTGAAGTCCGAGACCGATTTCTCGGCCAAGAACGACGAGTTCGTCACCCTGGCCAACGACATCGCCGCTGCGGTTCTCGCCGACGGCGAGGCGGCGGCCGAAGCGTTCCAAGGACGGATCGACGATCTCAAGCTCAACATCAAGGAGAACATCGAGCTCGGGTCCGTGGCTCAGTACACCAAATCAGCCGAGACCACCATCGATGCCTACCTCCACGGAGGCGGCCGCGCTGGGGTCTTGATCGAGGCACAAGGCGTTGATCCTGAGACCCTTCACGAGATCGCCCTCCATGTCGCATTCGGCAAGCCTCGCTACCTGCGTCGCCAGGACGTACCTGCCGAAGACGTCGAGAAGGAACGGGCCGCCCTGCTCGAGATCACCAAGAGCGAGGGTAAACCCGAGGCCGCATGGGACAAGATCGTCGAGGGCCGTGTGAACAGCTGGTTCAGTGAGTCGGTGCTCTTGGAACAAGGCGTGTTCGGCGACAAAGAGACCGTCGCCGCCAAGATCGGCTCCGGATCCATCACCCGCTTCGCCCTGGCCATGGTGGGCTAGAAGGTACGGTAGCTTCGAGGTCATGTCTGAACTGATGGTGCCTAAGTACAAGCGCGTCCTTCTGAAGTTGTCGGGCGAGGCGTTTGCAGGCGAAAGAGGTTTCGGGATTGATGGCGGAGTGGTCAGTCGGATCGCCGATGACATCGTCGAGGCCCGCAACGAACTCGGCGTCGAAATTGCGGTGGTGGTCGGAGGCGGCAACATCTGGAGAGGCATGACCGGCGCCGAGAGCGGGCTCGATCGTGCGCAGGCCGACTACATGGGGATGCTCGCCACAGTCATGAATGCCCTCGGTCTTCAGGACATCCTCGAACAAAAAGGTGTCCCCACCCGGGTTCAGAGCGCGATCAGCATGCCTCAAGTCGCCGAAACCTACATTCGGCGAAAGGCGATCCGCCACATGGAGAAGGATCGGGTAGTCATCTTCGCCGCCGGAACCGGGAACCCCTTCTTCACAACCGACACCACCGCCGCCCTTCGAGCCGTGGAAATCGAAGCAGAAGTCCTGCTCAAAGGCACTCACGGTGGTGTTGATGGCATCTATACCTCCGATCCGAAGATCGACCCCGCCGCCACCAAGATCGATCATCTCACCTACCTCGAAGTCCTCAACCGGAATCTTCGCGTGATGGATTCCACCGCGATCGCCCACTGTCGCGAGAACGACATGCCCATCGTGGTGTTTGATCTTCTTGGATCAGGAAACCTGAGAAGCCTGCTACTCGGGAACTCTGTAGGTACTCTGGTTTCATGAGCGAGTTGGCAGAGCTGGTCCTAGATGATGCGAAGGACCGAATGGCCAAAGCAATCGCGCACGCTCGCCATGAATTCTCCTCGGTTCGCACCGGGCGGGCCGCCCCCCAATTGGTAGAACGCCTCACCGCCGAGGCATATGGGGTGAAGATGAGTGTTCAGGAACTCGCGTCGATCTCCATTCCAGAAGCCCGCCAGCTGCTGATCAGTCCTCACGATCCGCAGAACATCGAGGCGATTGAGAAGGCGATCAGAAACAGCGACCTGGGCCTCTCGCCCAGTAACGATGGACGGTCGCTCCGCCTCAACTTTCCGCCCCTCACCGAGGAGCGTCGCAAGGAACTGGTGCGGCTCACCAAGAAGATGGCCGAGGACGGTCGTATTGCCATTCGCAACATCCGGCGCGAGGCCCGCAAGGATCTCGAGAGTGGCGAGAAGGACAAGCAGCTGTCATCCGACGAGCTGGACCGAGCCGAAAAATCGCTCGATCAATTGACACATGCAAGCGAAGCGGAAATCGATCAAGCGGTAGCCGATAAGGAAGCCGAGCTACTCGAGGTATAGACATGGCTGACGACGACACACCAAGCATTTACGACGTCTTCGGGGATCCACCCGAAGTTGACCCCCAGCGCTTCGGACCCGTTCCGGTCGTTCCCACCGACGAAACCGAAGGTGGCAGTGGACCACTACCCCATTGGAGCGCGCCTCCAACCGGCCAGGTCCCCAGGGTCCAGACCCAGTCCGAACCCGAGGTGTGGAACGATCTCTCCGGGCCGCGCTGGCAGGGCGAGAGCTCCGGATGGGCCGACGACGACCTCGAGGTCGTGTTCGGCGACGAGGGGTCCGCAGTTCGTCACGACGACATCTTGAACTTCGACGATCCGAGGCTCAACGCTCCGGCTCCGCCCCGTCCAGACCTGGATCTGGACGATCCCTTCGGCGAGGCCAGGCCGGCTCCGATGCCTTCGGCCGCCGTTGCTCCGCCAAACCCCGAAACCCCGGCCCCAAGCTCGGAGCCGAGGGTGCGTCGGCCACGCGGTGAGCGAGCTTCCCGTCCTCGAGAGTCCCGATCTGCGGACGCTCCGAATCAGGGAATGGGCCGTAACCTGGGTCAAGCCATCGGTGTAGGTGTCGGACTGGCAGCCATTGCGCTGGCCGCGATCTTGATACACCCCTTGCTCGGAACGGTGCTCATCGCAGTCGTTGCCGCACTCGCGGCAGTCGAATTCTTCGACGCTGTCCGGCACGGGGACCATCACCCGGCCACGATGCTCGGCCTCGTCGGTGCCGCGCTGTTCCCGTTGGCTGCGTACTGGCGCGGTGAGCAGGCGTACGCCGTCCTGATGGCGATCACAATCGTGTTCGGTGGGCTGTGGTACATCGTTGGGGCCGACCGGGTCAACCCGTTGTCGAACCTGGCCGTCACTCTTCTCGGCGTGTTCTGGATCGGCGGAGGAGCGAGCTTCGGAGCGCTCCTGCTCAACCTCACCGATGGGCAAGAGCTTCTCATCGGAGCTATCGCGATCACTGCCATCGCCGACACCGCAGCGTTCTTCGGAGGCCGCACCTTCAAGAAGGCATTCTTCGGCGACCGGGTCTTCAATCAATGGTCTCCGAACAAGTCGTGGGAAGGAACCCTCTTCGGTCTTGTTGGCGCTGTCGTGGCTGCCCTCGTCCTCGACGCCATCTTCAGTGTCGGTACCTCCTGGTGGCACGCCGCCCTGTTCGGCCTGGTACTCGGGGCTGTCGCAGTTGTCGGCGATCTGTTCGAAAGCATGCTCAAACGGGATCTCAAGCTCAAAGACATGGGCGCTCTGCTCCCCGGTCACGGCGGAATTCTCGATCGCGTCGATGCGTTGCTGTTCGTGCTCCCGGCCGCGTACTTCCTCGCCCGAGTGCTCGACTACGCGTAGGTCTCTTCGCCTCGGTTCTTCCAGGCCGGTAGCGAAGCCTCTAGCCCATAACCTCAAGACATGACGATTGCGGTCACGCTCGCAGGGTCGACCGGGTCGATCGGTACACAAGCGCTCGATGTCATCGACACCGATCCTGAGAGGTATCGCGTGTATGCCCTCACGGCCGGATCATCGTGGGAAGCGGTGGTCGAACAAGCCAATCGGTACCGACCCGACGTGGTCGTGTTGGCCACCGGCCAGCACCTTCAAGCGGCGCGAGACTCCCTACCCTCCGGCGTAGAGGTTCGCTCGGGGGAGGCGGCGTTGAGGGACGTGGCGGCACGCGCCGATGTCACCATCAACGGAATCGTCGGTTTTGCTGGGCTTCCTGCCACGCTGGCCTGCCTCGAAGCCGGCAAACGGCTCGGCCTGGCGAACAAGGAGTCGCTCATCGCGGCCGGTCCGGTGGTCCAGCGCGCTCGACGTGCCGAAGGCGCCGAACTGGTTCCGGTCGATTCAGAGCACGCTGCCATCCATCAGTGCCTTCGGTCCAACAATCGACCACGCCAAATCCAGCGCCTCCAGCTCACGGCATCGGGTGGGCCATTCCGGGGCAAGACCGCCGACGAACTGAAGAGTGTCAACGTTTCGGAGGCTCTGGACCATCCGACCTGGGCCATGGGGCCCAAAATCACCGTCGACTCCGCCACCCTGATGAACAAGGGACTCGAGGTCATCGAGGCGGTCGAACTGTTCGGCGATCGATCCGACCTAGGAACCGACCTCAGCTTCGATGACATCGACGTGGTTGTTCACCCACAATCAATAGTTCACTCGATGGCTACTTTTTCCGATGGTTCAACTATCGCCCAGCTTTCCAACCCTGACATGCGAGGTCCCATCGGGTACGCCTTGGCCTACCCCGACCGCCTGGGCGCGCCCTTCGGAGAAATCGACTGGTCACAGCCGATGTCGCTCACCTTCGAATCGCCTGATCGCGAGGCGTTTCCGTGCCTGGACCTCGCGTGCGAGGCGGGCCGTACCGGTGGAACCGCACCGGCGTGGCTCAGCGCTGCCAACGAGGTTGCGGTCGACGCGTTCCTGACCGAACGGATCGGCTTTGTCCAGATACCGGCCGTGGTCGAGTCGGTCCTGACCTGTCACGACGGTGGAATGGGTGAGACACTGGAGGGTGTTCTCGAAGGGGACCGCTCGGCACGGGCTCACGCAACCGAAGTGATCGCTCGACGTTTCTGATACTGCAAGGACCAGTTTTGTACCAAGAAGAACCCAACGTCACACCGCCACCGAGCGAGCGGAGCCGCGCCGCAGCCATGGCCCTTGGTGACACCAAACCCAGCGAGGAGCCGGGAACCAATCTCTGGGCCCTCGCGCTGCTGATCGGATTCTTCGCCTGGCTGCTCTTCTTCGCCGGTCCGGTCTACTTCCTGGTGGCGGTGGGTGTCATCGTCATGATCTTCCTTCATGAGCTCGGCCACTTCATGACCGCCAAGTGGACCGGCATGAAGCCGACCGACTTCTTTCTCGGGTTCGGCCCCACCATCTTCTCGTTCAAACGCGGAGAGGTTACGTACGGGGTGAAGGCAATACCGGCCGGCGCCTTCGTGCGGATCATCGGCATGAACAACCTCGATCCAGTGGCACCCGAGGACACCGACCGGGCCTACATGAACAAGAGTTATCCCCGCCGAATGCTGGTAATCACGGCTGGCTCCGTGATGCACTTCCTCCAGGCCCTGGTGTTGTTCGTTCTGCTGAGCAGCGTGATCGGCATCGGTTTCCTCCATCCGGATTACGACAGCAGCGGTTGGGTTGTCGATGAGCTCGCACAGGGAGAAGATGGAGCTCAGACCACCGGTCAGGAACTGGGGTTGATCCCTGGAGATCAGATCGTTTCCATCGATGGTGAAGAGACTGACCAGTGGTTCGGTCTCCTCGATGCGGTCCGTTCCCGCCCCGATGAGACAGTCGAGTTCGTGATCGTCCGCGATGGTGAAACCTTCGAGAAGACGGCCACCATCGGGAGCGTGAACGACGGTGGATCCAGCATCGGCAGGATCGGGGTTGGCGCGGACTTCTCAGCGGTCCCAGAGCGGCAGCGCCCCGGCTTCGTGGCTGGGGTCAACGAATTCGGCGAGTCGATGTGGCTGACCGCCACCGCGATTCCCCGTTTCCTTGCCCCGAGCACCCTGATCGGGTTGGTGGAAAGCGCTGTCAATGTCGACGGCGGCGCCGAACAGGACGCAGAGCGACCGGTGTCGGTGGTCGGAGCGGTCGGTGTGGCTGGACGCACAGCGGGAACCGACTGGACGTTCCCGATCTACCTCTTGGCACTGATCAATTGCTTCGTCGGGGTGTTCAACCTCTTGCCGCTGTTGCCCCTCGATGGTGGCCACGCCGCCATCGCGACCTATGAACGTTTGCGATCGATCGGCGGGGAGCGCTATCAGGTGGATGTCGCCAAGCTGCTGCCACTCACCTACGGGGTTGTAGCGATACTCGCTGTACTGGGCGTCACGACCATATTCCTCGACGTCGTGCTGCTTGCTGGCTGAACCTTCCCTGCAACCAGCTCGCCGAGCTCTCCGGTCGCGTCGGGCGCTGTTGTCTGATAGCCGCGTTCAGCGGCTACGGCGGATCAGCTCTACCTTCTGCTCGGCGTGATTGGCGTCCTCGCCGAGCTCGTTGAGATTCCGGTTGCGGTCCTCTTCCGCAGCCCTGCGAGCAGCCGGAGCGCTTTCCTCGGCTCTTTTCATGGCCGCGTCGATTCCGTGTTCGTTGATGTACTCGGCCCACTCGACCAACGTGGACACCATCTCATCTTCGGGAACGACCGCAACGTTGGTTCCCTTGACGAAGAGGTGGCCGCGCTTGTTGCCAGCAGCGATCCCGATGTCGGCATCTCGCGCCTCTCCCGGTCCGTTCACCACGCACCCCATCACCGCCACCTGAAGCGGTAGCTGTTTGTCGGAAAAGGCGTCCTGGGCGTCCTGGGCGATCTTGAAGACATCGATCTCGGCCCGGCCACAGCTCGGACAGGCGATCAAGTCGACGTTCTTGCGTTCTCGCAAACCGAACGACTCGAGCAACTGACGGCCGAGCTTGGCCTCGTCGACCGGATCCGACGTGAGCGAGTACCGGATCGTGTCGCCGATCCCTTCAGCCAGCAGGGTGGCGATGCCGGCCGTGGCCTTGACTATGCCACCGGGAGGCGGACCGGCCTCGGTGACTCCGAGATGGAGCGGGTGATCGGTGACTTCACTGAGCTGCCGGTAGGCCTCAATCATCAGTGGAACATTCGATGCCTTCACGCTGATCTTGATCAGATCGAAGTCGACCTCCTCGAAGTACGCAATCTCCTGGAGTGCGGACTCGACCATCGCTTCAGGGGTCACGCGCCCCCCGTACTTCTTGTACAAGTCGGGGTGCAGGCTCCCACCGTTCACTCCGATGCGGATCGGCACGTTGCGGTCCTTGGCTTCTTGGGCGACCGCCTTGATGTGTTCGGGCTTTCGGATGTTCCCGGGGTTCAGGCGCAGGCAGTGCACCCCCGCTTCGAGGGCTTCCAGCGCCCGCCGGTATTGATGATGGATATCAGCGACGATGGGGACGGGCGAGCGAGGCACGATTCGAGCGAGGCCCTCTGCCGCCGCGGGCTCGTTGCACGTGCAGCGCACGATGTCGGCGCCGGCGGCTGCCAGGGCGTAGATCTGTTGGAGGGTGGCCTCGTGGTCGGCGGTTTTGGTGATGGTCATGGACTGAACCGTGATCGGCGAGTCCCCGCCGACAGGCACGTTACCCACCATGATCCGTCGAGTCTTCTTGCGAGGGAACGATACGGCGCCGGCGTCCATGGGTTTCAGTGTGCCATTGTTCAACCCGCGCGGGCCGCTCCGGGTTCGGTGTCAGCCGACACCGCCGGGCCGCTCAGCTTCGGCTTGGGTTTTCCGGATCGTGGGCGGTGGCTGAGTCCGTACCTTCGGCCGCTTCCTGAACGGTTTCTTCACCTGTCTGGGCCAGCTCCTCCACAGCATCGGCGTGTGCTTGCTGACCTTCGATCTTGCCTCGCAGTTCGGCGAACGGATCATCGGTGATTTCGCTCTGGATCTGTTCCAGCTTCTGTTCGGGCGTGGCGTGGAGTTCGGCTTCACGGCGATCCATCTCGGACTCCATCCGGGATTTGGCGGCCGTCGCCGATTCCTTCACCTCAGCGGCCTCGGAGGAGAACCATTTCTTGATCGAATCGAAAAAGCCCACACACGGACCTTAGTCCATCCATTCTGGACGATATGATGCTCCCAGACGTCTTCAGGCGTGGGCTTCGGCCCACGCTTGTGTTGTTTCTCGGCCCAGATTTTGGTGCCCGGAAACCCGTGCAACCAGCACACGAGAAAGGAGGGCGGCATGGCAACTTCATCCATTGAGGACCGGATCACCTCACTGCTCGCCGTTCCGATCTCCAAGCTTGGTGTCGAGCTGGTCGATGTCGAATTCGCCGGCGGAACCCTCAGGGTTCTTGTGGATACCGAACACGAACCGCTCAGCGGAGGGGTCGATACTGCGACCTTGGCGACCGTGAACCGTGCGATCGGGCCCATTCTCGACGAGGACGACCCCATCCCCGGTCGCTACACCCTCGAAGTCTCGAGTCCTGGGGTCGAACGACGGCTGGCGCGGCCAGAACACTACCAACGGGCAATCGGCGAAAACGTTGTCGTGAAGCTGGTTTCGGGGACCCAGGAATACCGCCGTGTTCGCGGCGCTCTCACCGGCGCCGACCAAGAATCGTTCACTGTGGCGGTGAACGAACGCGACGGTGTCGACCTGCCTGAGTCCGAGGAAGAGTCGATCGCCTACGACGACGTCGAGCGCACCAAGACCATCTTCAACTGGGGACCCACCCCGAAACCCCATTCCACGCCCCGCAAGAAAAAGTCCAAGAACTCCAAGAAGAAATAGGAACCAGACATGGCGAACGAAATGACAGAAGCCCTCGCAGCACTTGCCGAGGACCGAGGCATCTCCATCGACAAACTCTTCGGGATTCTGGCAAACGCCCTCGAGTCGGCGTACAAGAAGGACCCCGACCACTGGGAGTACAGCTGGGTCACGATCGACCCCGGCTCATTCGAGATCACCGTCTTCGCCCAGGAACTCGATGAGGAGGGCGAACCATTCGGCGAAGAGTTCGATGTGACCCCGGAGAACTTCGGCCGAATCGCGGCTCAGACCACCAAGCAGATCCTGCTTCAGGGCATCCGGGAAGAAGAGCGGGAGATGAAGTACGAGGAGTACGCCGGGCGTGAAGGCGACATCGTCACCGGCATCGTGCAACAGACCGATGCCCGTTACACACTCTTGGACCTCGGCCGTGTCGATGCCCTGCTGCCTCAGTCAGAACAGGTCTCCAGTGGGCCCCGGCCCAAAGCCGGTGATCGCCACAAGGCCTACATCGTTGAGGTTCGCAAAACCGACCGTGGTCCGCAGATCGTCGTCTCTCGGACCCACCCCGGCCTGGTGAAACGGTTGTTCGAGCTCGAGGTCCCCGAAATCGCGGACGGCATCGTGGAACTGAAGGGTTGTGCCCGCGAGCCGGGTCACCGAACCAAGATCTCAGTCGCTTCCAACGACCAGAACGTCGATCCGGTGGGCGCGTGCGTCGGCGCCCGTGGATCCCGGGTTCGCATGGTCGTCAACGAGCTCAACGGCGAAAAGGTCGACATCATTCCGTTCTCCGACGACCAGTACGAGTACGTCGCCCGAGCGCTGTCGCCGGCCAAGGTCAAAGAGGTGCGGCTCCACGAAGACACCGGGACCGCCGAAGTGATCGTTCCAGATTTTCAGCTCTCGCTGGCGATCGGCAAAGAAGGGCAGAATGCACGCCTGGCCCACCGGCTCACCGGGTGGCGCATCGACATCAAGAGCGAAACCCAGCTCGAAGAAGAGCTGAACGCACCGCCTGATGACTACGAAGGCGAAGACTGGGCCCAGGGTGAGTGGATCGTCGACGAAGAAACCGGCGAACAGAAATGGCAACCGGCCGATGGCAGCCCAGCGATGACCCTGGACGAGTACAACGCGCTTGCCTCCGGGGAAGCTGAGCCTGTGGACGACGAAACCCAGGATCCTGCCTTGCTCGAGGGCGCCGCCGATGCGCCGGTCGACGCAGTCGCCGACGAGTTCGTCGAGGCAACCAGCGAGGGCGACACCGGGGGAGAGGGCGACACCGGGGGAGAGGGCGACGCCGTGCTGGCCGACCCTGACGCAGAATCGGATGAACCCCAACAGGATGACACCGACGAGACCGACCAACCCGTTGACGACGGGGTCGAGCGGGCCGTCGAGGACCCCGCCGACGGGGCCGTTGAAATTTCGGCGGAGGAGATCTCCGACGAGACCGTCGATGACGTCGACACCCAAGACGAATCCGCCCCAAACGACGACGAAGAGGAATAGAGCCCCTCAACCCGCGTTCTTTCGGAGGTTCGATGCGTCACACCGATGCTCTCCACCCTCGACCGGCGAGCGAACCGCTCCGAACCTGTGTGGGATGCAGAATCAGGCAACCAGCGACAGGAATGACCCGTCTGACCTCCCACGATGGGCGCATTCGGAGCGGTGGCCCCAGCGCTGGCCGCGGGGCGTGGGTGTGTTCGGAAGAGTGTTTCGACGTCGCCAAAGCCAATGGCAGCCTCAATCGGGCCTTGAGGTTGAATTAGCGAGTTCGCCGTTAGCATGAAAGGCCGATTCGTAGGAGCGTCGCGCCCCTACAATAACCCGAGGTTGTTTAAAGTCTGTGCCTGCCAAAGTCCGTGTTTATGAACTCGCTCGTCAACTGGGAATGTCAAATGCTGAGATCCTCGATCTCTGCGGCAGTCTTGGCATCGGCGCCAAGAGCCACTCCTCCAGCATCGTCGAGGCGCAGGCAGACCGACTTCGTCGAAAGGCCGAGCGGGAGGGGCTAGTCAGGGATCCCATTCCCGAGCCCGAACAGGAAAAGCCGGCGGCGAAGACAGCCACAAAGAAGAAGGCAGCCAAGAAGAAGCCTCCGCCCAAGAGGAAGCCTGTGGCCAGCCAGGCGCCCACCTCGGCCGAGGAGCCGCCGGCCAAGCCCGCGGCCAAGGTTTCCAGTGGCGCCGCTGCCAAGCCTGCGCCCGAGCCGGTCGTGTCATCGGGATCGGCCACACCGATCCCACCACCACCGCAAACACTGCGATCGGCTCCCGCACCGGCTCCGGCCGCACCTGCCGCAACACCTGCACCTCCAGCTCCCGCCCCGGCGCCGGTTGTGCAGGCCCCGGCCGCGGAGGCACCAGCAGCGGAGGCCCCGCCTGCCGAGGCGCCGGCACAACAGACTCCTGAGCCGGCCCAAGAAGCGCCGGCCGCTCAGGTCGCAGAGGTCGGTGCGCCGGCTGCAGATGCGGCTCCCACCCCACCCCGGTCCACCGGTGGGAAACCGATTCCGCCCCCTCCGGGCCCACCTCGTGGGCAGAGTGGCAAACCTATTCCGCCGCCTCCCGGCGGTGGTAAGCCCGCTCCTCCCCGGCCCGGTGGTGGAACTCGCCCCGCGGGCGGCTCGCCGTACCGCACTGCCCCAGGTAGCGGTGCGCCCGGTCGTCCACCCGGCGGTGGCGGCGCCCCCAGTGGTCCCGGCGGTTTCCCCGGTCGTGGTGGCCCTCCCGGTCGTGGTGGCCCTCCCGGTCGCGGTCCCGGCAACCGAGGTCAGCGCCGCAAGAAGCGTCGTCGTCGTAACGCCGAGGACCTCATGCCAATGGACATTCCCCAGTACACCGCTGAGGATGCCCCGGTGCCTGAAGGCACCATCGTGATCGAACGGGCGTCAACCGCCCAGGACCTCGGTCCCAAACTCAACCGCACCGCGGCCGACGTAGTTCGTTTCATGCTCACAAACGGTGAGATGGTCACCGCTACCCAATCGCTCAGCGACGACATGATCGAGCTGTTCGCCGCCGAGGTCAGCGCAGAGATCCGCCTGGTCGACCCCGGCGAAGAGCAGGAGGTCGAACTCCGGAAAGCGCTCGAGTTCCCCGACGAGGATGACGACGAGATCGTCGCCAGCTGGCCCCATCGACCGCCGGTCATCACCGTGATGGGCCACGTGGATCACGGAAAGACCCTCCTGTTGGACCGCATCCGGTCTGCCAACGTTGTCGCCGGCGAAGCCGGCGGTATCACCCAGCACATCGGTGCCTACCAGGCCTCCACCGATGACGGAGCGCTACTCACGTTCCTCGATACCCCAGGTCACGAGGCCTTCACGGCGATGCGGGCGCGCGGCGCAGACGCCACCGACATCGTGGTGCTGGTCGTCGCAGCCGACGACGGAGTCATGCCACAGACCGCCGAGGCTCTCGACCACGCCAAGGCTGCCGAGGTTCCGATCATCGTTGCGATCAACAAAATGGATCGCGAAGGCGCTGACCCCGAGCGGGTCATGAGCCAGTTGGCCGAACGAAACTTGGTTCCCGAGGCGTGGGGCGGCGACGCCATCATGGTGCCGCTGTCTGCGATGACCGGCGAAGGGATCCCCGACCTCCTCGAGAACCTCGCAGTGGTCGCCGAACTGGAAGATCTTCGGGCCACCTCCGAAGGGCGGGCCGCCGGTGTAGTCCTCGAATCATTCCTCGACACCGGACGCGGACCCGTCTCCACCGTCTTGGTGGAGCGAGGCACTCTGTCGGTTGGCGATCCGCTCGTCACCGGTGCAGCGTGGGGCCGCGTGAGAGCACTGATTGATGACAAGGGCAACCAGGTCAAGAAGGCAGGGCCTTCGGTTCCAGTGCAGGTGCTTGGCCTCAACGACGTGGCGGGCGCCGGCGATTCGTTCGTGGTGGCTCCCAGCGAAAAGGTTGCTGCCAAGGTCGCTTCCACTCGCGAACACTGGCACCGTTTGGCAAGCCTGGGCCGTGATGCCTCCGCAACCAGTGGCGGCGCCAAGCTCGAAGACATCTTCGACCAGATTCAGCGGGGTGAGACCGCAACGCTGAACCTGATCGTCAAGGCCGACGTCAACGGCTCGCTCGAGGCGGTCACCGATTCGCTTCGCAAGCTCGAACGTGATGATGTGAAGCTGGCCTTCGTGTCCCGTGGCGTCGGGGGGATAACCGAGAACGATGTGCTGCTGGCGTCCACTTCCAACGCCACGATCTTGGGCTTCAACGTGCGTCCAGACCGCAAGGCAAGGGAACTTGCTGACCGCGAGCAGGTAGAGATTCGCAACTACGAGATCATCTACAAGCTCCTCGAGGACATCGAGAACGCGATGCTGGGCATGCTCGCTCCCGAGTTTGAAGAAGTCGTCACCGGAGAAGCCGAGGTACGCGAGATCTTCCGAGTTCCGCGTCAAGGTGCGATCGCCGGCTGCATGGTTCTCAACGGGACCATCACCCGCAACTCCAAAGTTCGTTTCCTCCGAGAAGGCACCATCATCTGGCGCGGAGCGGTTCAGTCGCTTCGCCACTTCAAGGACGATGTCAAGGAAGTGCGGGCCGGGTTCGAATGTGGCATCGGCCTTTCGGACTTTCAAGACCTCAAGCCCGGGGACATCATCGAAACCTTCGACGAACGAGAAATACCCCGCACGTAGAACCCGACGTCGTGCACGTTTGTGTCCTCTCCGTGGAGCTGCATCTCCCCATGGCCCAGTCTTTGAAAGCCAAGCGTTCGATCGTCCAGAGCATCGTCCGTACCGTCGACGGATGGAAGTCGGTGGCCTCGGCTGAGGTTGGTTTTCTCGACAAGTGGCAGCGAGCCGAACTGGGTTTCGCAATTGTGTCGGGCTCTGCCCGTCATGCCAGCGAAGTTGCCGATGCCGTCGAACGATTCGTGTGGTCCCAAGCAGACATCGAGGTCACCTCGATCAACCGAACATGGACGGAGTCGACATGAGTCGTCGCCAACAAAACCGCAAGAAGCGTCCCGCCAGCACCAAGCACTATCCGCGGACCGCTCGACTGAACGCCCTGCTCCAACAGGTCGTTGCAGAACACCTGGAACGTCTCGACGATGACCGCCTTCCGTTTATCACGGTCACCGGCACCGAGATCGACAACGACCTCAATCGGTGTGATGTCTTCATCAGCACATTGGAGAACGACCCTGAACGCGATGACGAGATCCTTGCGGTCTTGACCCAACAGAGGGTTCCGCTTCAGAGCGCCATCGCCCAGCAGGTGAAGCTGCGCAAGACCCCCGAGGTCGTCATCCAGTTCGACCCGTCGGTTCGGGCTGGAGCCAGAATCGACTCGATCCTCGCCGGTCTTGACTCGCCGAGTGACCACATTGAGCCAACCGAAGACGATCCCGCCGATCCCGCCGATCTCGCTGAACCCGACGAACCCGACGAAGTCACCTTCGAGTGATGGCTCGTCGTAGTCGGAGCGACTCGGGAGCAACCGGAGTTCTCGTGGTCGACAAACCCGCCGGCTGCACCAGCCACGACGTGGTAGATCAGGTCCGCAAGAAACTGGGTACCCGAAAGGTGGGTCACGCTGGAACGCTCGACCCTGATGCGACCGGCGTATTGGTACTGGGCGTGGGCAAGGGCACGAAACTCCTGCAGTTCATGACCGGAGCTGACAAGAAGTACGAGGGGGAGGTTGTCTTTGGCGTCACCACCCACAGCCTCGACTCAACCGGCGAAGTCACCGGAACCTTCGACATGAATCTGTCGCTTGAACAGGTCCGGAACGCTGCCCGGTTGTTCGAGGGCGACATCGAACAGATCCCGCCCATGGTCTCGGCGATCAAGATCGAGGGCAAACGGCTGCACGAGCTGGCCCGAGAAGGCAAAGAAGTCGATCGACCGCCGCGTCCTGTCACGATCCACAGCATCGACGTGGAGCCAACCGATGACCCGCTGGTCTACCGGATGTCGGTTCACTGCTCCTCGGGGACCTACATCCGTACGCTGGCCGCCGATCTCGGTACCAAGCTGGGCGGAGGGGCTCACCTTCGAAATCTTCGTCGCACCGCAGTGGGACGATTCGACGTGGCATCGGCTCGGCCGGTGGAAGATGCCGAGCTGCAACCGCTGGCCGAGATGTTGTCCCATCTCCCGACCATGCAGGTAGGGGAGACCATCGCAGCTCAGGTTCGCAACGGGCGGTCATTGGGGCCGAGCACCGGCTCGGGTCAGCTGGCTGTGGTCGGCCCCGACGGTGTTCTACTGGCTGTGTATGAGTCCCGTGATGGCGAGTTCCGGCCGGTGAAAGTCTTGGTAGGTTGACGCGCCGATGTTGGTGATTCAGAACCCGGGAGCGGGGGAGTGTCTCGAAGAGCCCCATGCCGTCACCATCGGCGTCTTCGACGGCGTGCACCGCGGCCATCGGTTCGTTCTCGACGAGACGCGAAGGTTGGCAGATCACGATGGTGCCCGGTTGGCAGTGGTCACCTTCGACCCTCACCCGGCACGCATCGTGCGGCCCGAAAGTGCCCCCAAGATCCTCACCGGTATCGAACACCGTCTCGAACTGTTGCGTGAATTCGGTGTCGATACCACCGTGGTAGTCCACTTCGACCAGGCGCAAGCCCACGAGCGGGCCATGGCATTCGTAGACCGGGTGATCGTGGATTGTCTGAGCGCAAGCTCGGTTTCGGTCGGTGACGACTTCCACTTCGGGTATCGCCGGGAGGGAACCACCGAGCTGCTTGCCGAGATCGGCGCCGAACGGGGATTCGACGTCCACCCGCTCGATCAGGTTCTTCAGCCCGGTGAGGGTGGCGCTCCGGTTTCCTCCACCGCCATTCGGCGAGCCATCGCCGATGGGGAGGTGGAAGAGGCGGCGGAGATGCTGGGTCGCCTCCACCAGGTTCGCGGCGAGGTCAGGGCTGGGGATCAGCGGGGCCGCACCATCGGATTCCCCACAGCCAACGTCGACGTGTCACCCGAGCGAGCGATCCCGGCCGACGGTGTCTACGCCGCCTGGTATGTGTTCGCCGACGGCAGCCGCCATCCCGCTGCGGTCAATGTGGGCAAGCGACCCACGTTCTACGCCGACGCCGATCGATCACTGGTCGAGGCCCACCTCATCGGTTTCGACGGCGATCTCTACGGGACTGAGGGTCGGGTCGAGTTCGTCAAGATGCTTCGGACCGAACGCCGATTCGACGGCATCGACGCCCTCAAGTCCCAGCTGCAAACCGACATCGACGAAGCCAAGGCCCTGCTGTACTGACTCAGATCTGCCGTCGTTGTGCGGCGACCGGGGATCCGTGGTGGTGGACGATCTTCCACTCTCCCGCGATACGCAAGAAGATGTTGGTGGCGGCGATCGTGCCGGTGCCGCCGACGCTCATCAGGTTCTCGTCGAGGGTGATCCAGGCGACCCCGCTAGCCATGTTCAGCTGGTCGTTGGTGACGATGAACTGATTGTCTGACGGGCCCTGAAAAATCCGTCGCCAACTGTCTTCCACCGCCTCCCAGCCGCGCAAGATCGGCCATCCCGGATGAATACACACCACGTCCGGCCCGTGGCCCCAGAGGGCGGCCATGGCATCGAAATCTCGGTTCTCGTGGGCGGAATAGAACCTCTGGTTGAGCTCCCGGACGGCAGCTTGATCTTCAACCCTGCTCACGAAACCACTGTAAACCGGCTCTGACCCCTAGCCGAAGTTGAAGGGTCGTCCCAGGAGCGTTTGCGTGCCGAAGGCCACCGGACCAGCTTCGTCGGAGAGGGTGTTGACACACAACCCGGTTCCGCGAGCTCCAGCTCGCGTGGTGGCATCGGTCCGGATCCACATACCAATCGCCGGGCGGAGAAACGACACATCCAGGTCGCTGTTGATCAGTCCGAAGCCGCTGCTCGGCATGAAGATTGCGCTCACGCCACTGGCGATGTCGGCGACGGCCATGATGCGTTGATGGCTCGTGACGTCGACGCCTTCGACCACAGGCACCGACAGGCGCTGCCAGCACTGGGCCGGACCGGCGTCGTTGAAGTCACCGTGCTCCCAGCGGTGTCGAACCGCATCCCGATGGAAAGCCAGGTTGTCCTTGCCCACCGCCCATGACGGAGCGGTCTTCTCACGCTCGGGCCCGGGGACGGGTCGTGCCTGCTCGGGAGGTTGGTCAGGTGAAATGTCGACGTCGACCTCGGTGAGTAAACGTCCCGTCGCTCTTGCAACCGGTTTGTCGCCGCTGTTCAGCTCGGCGTGGGCGATCGCCACCCGGCGGCTGATCCGTTCGGATCGCACCGAAGTGGTGAGTGTCGTCAGCGGTACCGGCGCCAGTAGCTCGACGTTCATGCGGGCGATCCACTGATTCGACTCGACAACAGACTCCACCAGGTATGTCAGCAGTGCGGAGGGCGGGCCGCCATGTTGGGCGTCGGGCATCCAGGGACCTCGGGTCAGTTCGCTTGGCTGTGCGAAGGTGCCATCCAGTTGAAAGAGGGCCTCGTTCACCGGTTCTGCCATGGCATTTCCAGATGCAGCGCATCGCCGGTGTAGGGGTGAGCCCGGGCGACAGTTTCGTCCAACTCGACGCCGAGGCCAGGGGAAGTAGGCACAACTACTGCACCGTCGGACCATTCCAGGGGGGTTCGGAGCAATTCGGCGTGAAATCCGCTGAAGTCCAAGATCGCCTCGAGGATCAGGAAGTTGGGAGCGGTGGCTGCGATCGCAATATTGGCTGCAGCACCGATCGGTCCGTTGTAGAGGTGGGGGGCGATCTGTGCGTGATGAGCCTCAGCGATGGCGGTGATCTTCCGGCTCTCCAAGATTCCACCCGCTCTCGCGGTGTTGAGTTGGGCGATGTGGATCGCTCCGGAGGCGAGAAGCGGAGCGAACTCGTACTTGGTGGTCAGGCGTTCGCCCGCCGCAATCGGAATTCTGGTGCCCGACGCCACCGCTGACATCGCAGTGTTGTTGTCAGGGGGAACGGGCTCCTCGAACCACAACGGCTCGAACGGCTCGATCCGTTCGGCCAGCCGCAGCGCACCGGCAGCAGTGAACTGACCATGGGTGCCGAACAGAATGTCGGCATTGGATCCCACCGCGTCTCGAATGGACCCGACCATCGCCTCTGCGAGATCGAGGCGTTCCAACGAGGGGTTTCTGGGATCGTTGGCGTAGTAGCCGCCCATCGGGTCGAGCTTCACGGCGGTGTGGCCGAGCTGGGCATAGTGCGCAGCGGTCTCGGCAGCAACGGCCGGATCTGAGTACACGCCGCGATTGGCGTAGATGTCCTCACCGGGATCTGTGGGATACAGGTAGGTGTACGTCCTCAAGCGGTCGGTGACCCGCCCGCCGACCATTTCGGTGACCGGCAAACCCGCGGCCTTGCCGCTGATGTCCCAACACGCCATTTCGATCCCGCTGAACACACCCATCAGCGAGATATCGGGACGCTGGGTGAAGCCGCGGCTGTAGACCGTGCGGAAAAGGCGCTCGCTCGCTCGCGGGTCGCTGCCGATCACGTTTCGTTCGATCACGTCGGACGCCATTGCGGCCACGGTGTGGGGATCGAACGTGGCGCAGTAGATCTCGCCGTACCCCACGATCCCGTCGTCGGTCACCAGCTTCACGAAGATGAAGTAGCGGCCGCCGTGATGGGGGGCAGGGGTGCCGACGACAAAGGTTTCGAATTCGCTGATCTTCACCGGATCAAGCTACTGCACGCGTTGTGGTCAGACCCCTGTCTCAACGTCCGCCTGGTGAGATCCGCTGGTAGCCTCTAAGGCTGCTGTTCCGCCGGGTTACCCGCGGAACGGCTGGACCCGAGGGCCAACCTCCATCTACCCGATTCCAGGAGATCCATCATGAGCAAGCCAGCTGCCAACCTGCCTCCCAAGGCCGACACCGTTTCGAAGTTTCAACGCGGTGAAGGCGACACGGGGTCCCCCGAGGTGCAGATCGCACTGCTCACCGATCGGATCCGGCACCTCACCGACCATCTCGCAGTGCACAAGAAAGACCACCACAGCCGACGCGGCCTGCTGATGCTGGTCGGACGTCGCCGTCGCCTCCTCGACTACCTGCGCGGTATCGACGTGGAGCGCTACAGGGCTCTCATCGCCGAACTTGGCCTCCGCCGCTAAAGAGACGCAGCCCTCCAACGAGGGGTGAGAAGTCGCACACCGCTGGATGCAACGTATTCGGTGCTCAACCTGCCTAGACTGATGCCGACGGATAAACCGTCGCGGCAATGGCAGAGCCTGGTTTCTGGCTCCCGAGCTGTAGCCCACAGCGTTTGGCTGTGGAACACACACGGTTCCTCTCAGGTGGATCCGGCTCCAAGACCGGAGCATGCTCGGTAGCTGCAATCTGGGATCTGGCTGCGCCGCCTAGCTCCAGCGAGGGTCGCTGGCGCGCCAAATCCAAAACAAAGGAGCATCCATGAACGATGCTGTACGTGTAAGTGGATCCGTCACCGCAGGTGACGGTCCAGAAATGAGCCTGGAAACAGGCAAGATGGCGAGCCTCGCCAGCGGCTCGGTTGTTGCCCGCATGGGTGATACCCAAATCTTGGTGGCCGCAACCGGCGCCCGCCGGGTGCGTGACGGAATCGACTTCTTCCCCCTCACTGTCGACGTCGAGGAACGGTCCTATGCGGCCGGCAAGATCCCCGGTTCGTTCTTCCGCCGTGAAGCACGGGCCTCGGACCACGCCACCCTCACCTGCCGTCTGATCGACCGTCCATTGCGTCCCTCGTTTCCCAGCGGGTTCCGCAACGAAGTCCACGTTGTCGTCCAGGTTCAATCGGCCGATCAGGCCAACCCCTACGACGTACTCGCCATCAACGCTGCTTCGGCTGCCCTGATGGTGTCCGACGTCCCCTTCGACGGCCCCATCGGTGCTGTACGACTGGCCTACACCACCGATGGCGAATGGCTGCCCCACCCCACCTACCAAGAGGGGGACGAGAGCTCATTCGAGATCGTCGTCGCCGGTCGTCAGCTCGACAACGGCGACATCGCCGTGATGATGGTCGAAGCCGGCGGCACCGAAACAACCTGGAACAACGTCCAGAACGGTGCCCCCAGGGTCGACGAAGCTGCTCTTGCAACCGCTCTGGCCGAGTCAGAGCAGTACATCAAGGAAGCAATCGCCCTTCAGAACGAACTGGTCGAGGCCACTGGTGGCCGCAAGGAATTCTTCGAATTCGATGCCCAGGTCGACTACACCGACGAGCAGATGGAAGCTGTGAAGGCCTTCGTAGGCGACCGGATGGTTGAGGTCCAGAGCATCGGTGACAAGGGCGAACGGGGTGACGCGGAGTCGCAGTTGCGCGACGATGTCCTGGCCGAACTGTTGCCTCGCTTCGAAGCCGACAATCCCATCGCCGCCAAGCAAATCACCGCTGCGGTCCGTTCCCTCTCCAAAGAGGTTGTTCGGTCGCGGATCGTCAATGAGGGTGCCCGTATCGATGGTCGTGGCACCTCGGACCTTCGCCCCCTCTCGGCCGAGGTTGGCGTTCTTCCACGGGTACATGGTTCGGCCCTCTTCCAGCGGGGTGAGACCCAGGTATTGAACGTGACCACGCTGGGCATGGGACGCATGGACCAGATGATCGACGGCATCGATCCGCTCACCCGCAAGAAGTACATGCACCACTACAACTTCCCGCCGTTCTCCACCGGAGAAACCGGCTTCATGCGAGGCCCCAAGCGTCGCGAGATCGGCCACGGACTGCTCGCCGAGCGTGCCCTGGTGCCGGTCATTCCTTCCCAGGAAGAGTGGCCCTACACCCTTCGTCTGGTCTCCGATGTCCTCAGCTCCAACGGCTCCACCTCGATGGCGTCGGTCTGTGGCTCCAGCTTGTCGTTGATGGACGCAGGTGTGCCCATCAAAGCCCCTGTTGCCGGTATCGCCATGGGGCTCGTGTACGCCGAAGGCAAGTACACCACCCTGACCGACATCCTCGGTGCCGAAGACGCCTTTGGCGACATGGACTTCAAGGTGGCTGGGACGTCCGATTTCGTCACCGCACTTCAGCTCGACACAAAGATCGACGGTATCCCCAGCGATGTCTTGTCCGCAGCACTGAACCAGGCCAAGGAAGCCCGGCTCGCCATCCTCGAGGTGATGAACGCTGCGATCGCAGCGCCTCGCGACGACGTCACCGAGCATGCTCCGAAGATCATCTCGTTCGAGATCCCGATCGACAAGATCGGCGAGGTCATCGGCCCGAAGGGCAAGGTCATCAACAGCATTCAGGCCGAGACCGGTGCCGACATCAGCGTCGATGACGACGGAATCGTCGGCACGGTGTCGATCGCATCAACCGACAAGGGCGTGGTTTCCGAGGCCGAGCGTCAGATCAAGCTCATCCTCGACCCTCCCACGGCTGAAGTTGGTGCCACGTACCCCGGCAAGGTCGTGAACATCACCAAGTTCGGTGCGTTCGTCAACATCCTTCCCGGACGTGACGGGCTGCTCCACATCTCCAAAATCGGTGGCGGTAAGCGCATCGACAAGGTGGAGGACGTGCTGGAACTCGGACAGAGCGTCGACGTTGTCGTCGAAGACATCGACCCCAACGGCAAAGTGTCGCTGCGCATGGCCGGCGATGCCGGAGGACCCAGCGACGAGGGGCAGAAGCGAGCTGAGAAGGCTGCTTCGTCGGCAGCCGAATCCGATGACGATGACAGCTCAGAGTCGGTATCGATGTCGTTCGAAGACGACTTCGAGTCGGCTGTCGGGGAAGAGTTCGGTGAACTCGGTCCCGAGGGTGCCGAAATCAGCGACGGTGGCGGCAATCGCGGCCGCGGTCGAGGTGGCCGTGGTGGCAATCGCACCGGAGGCCGCAACAACCGCCGCTAATCACCCAAATTTCAGCTGGGGGCGACACGTGATGTCGCCGCCAGCTGGCAGAACGTTTTGAATGTCGCCTCCGGCTGACATTCGGCTGAACCAGAGACGGAGGAGCCAATCGGTTCCTCCGTCTTCGCGTTCGGGTCGAATCTTGACGGGGGCGACCCGGACGGTGGCGCTCAGCGATACGTTCAGTGAATGGGAGTCGTAGTGGTCGGGTCGATCAACGTGGATGACATCTATGAGACCGCCACGCTGCCGGTACCCGGCGAGACCGTCACCGGCGCGAAGTATCAACAACAGGGCGGCGGCAAGGGTGCGAATCAGGCCGTAGCGGCCGCCTTCGATGGCGCTCTGGTTCGGATGATCGGCATGGTCGGCCCCGACGCTGACGGTGAGAGACAGAGAGCTGATCTCGAAGCGTTCGGCGTCGATTGTTCGGGCATTGGGATCGGTCACGAGCCGACCGGTCGGGCCGCGGTCCTGGTCGTCAGCGGGGAAAACCAGATCCTTGTGGCGTCGGGGGCCAACCAGGAGCTCGGGGAGACCAAGGTGGCTCGCAGCTTCGAAGGTATTCGCGGCGGCGTTGTCCTCATCAGTGCCGAGATCAGCGATGACGCGATGGCGGCGGCGGCCGTGACCGGCCGGGATCGAGGCATGACGGTGATGGTGAACGCGGCTCCAGCCCGACCGCTGCCGTCCGAGATAACCGACGGTCCGTTCGTTCTCATCGTGAACGAGGTCGAAGCGCAGGTCGTCTCAGCCGAGCTGCAGATCACAACCCTGGGTGCAGGTGGCGTCCAGATTCAGGAGCCTGGGTCTGCCCCGGTCTTGGTCTCGGCTGTGCCGGCCCCAGAAGTCGTCGACGCAACCGGAGCAGGTGACGCATTCTGCGGTGTCCTGGCGGCCTCGGTCGCGGCCGGCTTTGATCTCGAGACAGCGGTGCGTCGTGCCAACGCGGTCGCATCAGCTGTTGTGCGCCTCGTTGGAGCCCGAACTTGGAGGTCACGGCCGCTACCAGCTGACGTTCGGGCCGTGTTGATCCCGAACTGAGTGTTGAGTTCCCGACCGGCCTATAGGCCGAGGATGGGTTCGAGCCCGATCGTCAGGCCCGGAAGATCGGCGATTCGCTTGGCGGCCAACGTGACGCCGGGCATGAAGCTCGACCGATCGGTGGTGTCATGACGGATCACAAGGCTCTGGCCGGTCGTACCCAACACCACCTCTTGGTGGGCCACCATCCCCGCCATGCGTATTGAGTGAATCGGAAGACCGGCCGGCCCTCGTGCGCCGCGTCCACCCGGAAGTGTTTCGGTTTCCGTTGGGTCGGGTGCCCATGAGGAGCTGGCGGCTGCCATACGTTCGGCGGTATTGACAGCCGTTCCGCTGGGCGCATCGACCTTGAGATTGTGATGAAATTCGATGATCTCGGCGGTCTCGAAGAACGGGGCTGCCATCTCGGCGAACCGCATCATCAGTACTGCCCCGATGGCGAAGTTCGGAGCGATGAGACAGTTCGAACGGGAAAACTGCTTGCCGATCGTCTCGAACTCGGATTCGGTGAAACCCGAGGTCCCGACAACGGCGTGGATGCCGTTCTGGGCACAGAAGGTGATGTTGTCACGGGCCGCATCGGGTGCGGTGAAGTCGATTGCAACCTCGACTTCAGCTTGGGTCATGGCCGAGGGGCTGCCCGAGACATCGAAGCTCGCGTCATCGACACCGATCACGGTGCGGGCTGCTAGTCCATCGTGGCTGGGATCTACTGCGGCGACCAGCTCGAGCTCGGGGTCAGCCGCCACGGCTTTGCACACCGTTGCCCCCATTCGTCCCCCCGCCCCGAAGACACCGACTCGAATGCTCATGTCCCGAATCCTATGGGATGCACGATCGG
Source organism: Acidimicrobiales bacterium (assembly GCA_048550155.1). Classification (GTDB taxonomy): domain Bacteria; phylum Actinomycetota; class Acidimicrobiia; order Acidimicrobiales; family SZUA-35; genus JABDIY01. The sequence goes on from JBLYYW010000068.1 coordinate 23,366, forward strand.
CCTGCTGTTGACCTCCAGGCATCACCAGGTGATCGGCTGGTGTCTAGGCTGCGATAGTCCCATCCCCAGGATAGGAAGAATCGAATGGCCGAGCCGACACGCGTGATCATCGACACCGATCCCGGACAGGACGATGCGATGGCCATCCTCCTTGCCCTGGCCTCCCCCGACCTCGAGGTCCTGGGGATCACCTGTGTCGCAGGCAACACCCGCCTCGACGCGGTGGTGCGCAACGCTCGAATCGTCTGTGAACTGGCAAATCGACCCGACCTGAGGGTCTTCGCCGGATGTGACCGCCCGATGGTCAGACCCCTCGTGACCGCTGAACACGTCCACGGTCCAACCGGCCTGGACGGCCCCGACTGGGACGAACCGACGATGCCCGTCCAAGAGCAGCATGCAGTTGACTGGCTGGTCGAAACACTTCTGGCGTCGTGCGACCACGGCATCACGCTGTGCCCGGTGGGCCCGCTCACCAACATCGCCATGGCGATGGTTCGCGAACCCCGGATCGCGCCCAAGATCCGCCAAATCGTGAACATGGGCGGTGGCTATTTCGTCGGTGGCAACATCACTCCGGCGGCTGAATTCAACATCTACGTCGATCCTCACGCCGCCGACGTCGTCTATCGAAGCGGAGTACCGATCGTGACGATGCCCCTCGATGTGACCCACAAGGCGTTGATGACCAGGCAATGGATTGCCGACATCAGATCGATGGGTGGGAATCTCGCCGACAAGGTGGCCGCGATGCTCGACTTCTACCAGAAGTTCGACCTCGAACGATACGGAGCCTATGGCGGCCCCGTCCACGACCCTGCCACCATTGCATATCTCATCGAACCCGAGCTCTACACCGGAACCGATGTCTTTGTCGAAATCGAAACCGGGTCCGAGCTCACCATGGGGATGACCGTGGTTGATTTCTGGGGCGCCCGCCGTCGAGAACCCAACTGCACATGGATCCATGACGTGGATTCAGAACGATTCTTCGAGCTCATCACACACCGGCTCTCGAACCTCAATCCCTGACACTGACAGCCTTCGGTACCCGAGACCCCACCGGCCGGGGCCGGACCGTAGACTGAGCCCATGACGAATCGGGTCCTCAGCGCACCGGTCAGTACGTGACCGCCCTGGATCCCGAGGTCGAAGTAGCCGACCGGCCGGACCTTCCGACCTGGCTGCTGCGTGTGTCCATCGTCATTGCGGCGATCTCGCTCTTCACCGCCTGGGGCGGGTCGGCCCTGGCCCCCCAGTTGGTGGATAACAACCCACGGGCACTCATCGCACTCAACCCGTCCAACCCCAATCTGATCCTGGTGAGCAATCAGATGAGCGACGCCTGGTTCTTCACCATCGGGTTCTTCAGACTGATCGCCTCGGATCCCTTCAACTATCTGATCGGCCTGCACTTCGGCGAGCAGGCCTTTACCTGGTTGCAACGGCGCAGCCGCACCTATGGCCCATACATCGGTCAAATGGAGCGATATTTTCGCCGGTTTGCGGTGCCGATCGTGTTCTTCGCCCCCAACAACGTGGTCTGCATCATCGCCGGCGGGATCGGCATGCGACCTCGGACGTTCGCGTTGGCCAATGCCGCCGGAACAGTCTTTCGATTGATCCTCATCAATCGGTTCGGGGCCCGTTTCGAGTCACCGATCGGCTCCGTCGTGGACTTCATCGCCGACAACCGGGTGTACTTTCTCGTCGCATCTTTTGCGCTGATCGCCTGGACGGTGTTTGGCGAGTTCCGAGGGGACAACACTGAGCTCAGCGCACTTCGAGAGCTGAACAAAGACCTGAGTTCTGAAGATGACAGCGACTGAGACGCCCGACCAGCTCGACCTTCCGGTCGCTCGGCGTCGGTCCGGTGATCCGGACTGGTCCTTCCTCACCCGCCCCAAGTGGGTTCTGTCCCATGTCTTCGTCGCCGCCCTGATCGTCTCGTTCATCTTTGCGATGTTCTGGCAGCTCGACCGTCGCCAGGAACGGATCGCCCAGAACGAGGTGATCGCGGCGCGGTCGGAGGCGGTGCCGCTGACCGTGCGAGCCGCGGTTCAGAGCGGTACCCCGGTCGAGGTCGACTTCCGTCGGGTCGAAGACTCGGGATCCTGGATCGACCCCGACGTGGTACGTATCGCCAACCGCAGCCAAGACGGCGCAGCGGGCGAATGGGTGGTTGGTCTCTTCCAAACCGTCGACGGCACCGACGTACTGGTGAATCGGGGATTTGTTGAACTCGGACGCGCCATCGAGGGTCCGCCAGATTCGGATGCGGCGACCTCTGCGGTACGGGGTTGGATGCGGGTGAGCCGAGAGCGGGAGGGGATCGCGATTGCAGATAGCGGCGAGGGAACGATCCTGCCGCGCCTCAACGTCGATGCGGTTGCGGGTCGGCTCGACGGCGTCGAGCCGGCACCGATGTGGCTACAACTGGAGGAACCTGACGGCGAGTTGTTCCCCAAGCCGGTTCCTTTGCCCGAACAAACCAACGGTCCTCACCTGTCCTATGCCGGACAGTGGGCCATCTTCGCACTACTTGGCGTCACCGTGTACGTGCTGCTGCTTCGACGGATTGCGACAACCGTCTCGGGTTAGACCGCTATGGGTATCGACTCACGTGGGCGTTCCGCGCTGCGATAACCTGTCATTATGTTCGGAGCCACCTTGACCGCCATGGTCACACCGTTTTCTGAGGACCTTTCACTCGATCTCGACGGTGCGCAGAAGTTGGCTCACTATCTGGTAGAGAACGGAAACGATGGCGTTGTGGTCGCCGGCACCACCGGCGAGTCTCCCACCCTCAGTCACCAGGAACAGATCGATCTTGTCGCTGCGGTCAAGCAGGCGCTGCCTGATCATCCCGTCATTGCCGGTGTTGGCAGCAACAACACTGCTGCCGCTTTGGACCTCACCGAGCGTGCCGCAGAAGTGGGGGCCGATGGCCTTCTGCATGTCACGCCGTACTACAACCGGCCATCCCAGGAAGGGCTGCGCCGCCACTTCACTACGGTGTGTGAGGCAACCGATTTGCCGGTGATCCTGTACGACATTCCGGTTCGAACCGGACGCAAGATCAGCAGTGACCTGCTGCTCGATTTGTTCGCCCTCCCAACTGTGGCGGGCCTCAAGGATGCGGCAGGGAATCCAGCTGAGACCGCCGATGTGATCCGTCGAGCCGAACAGCAGGGTCTCGACATCAGCGTGTACTCCGGCGACGACAGCGTCACATTGCCACTTCTGGCAGTCGGCGCAGTCGGTGTGATCGGGGTTGCCACCCACTGGGCTGGTGCCGAAATGGCCGAAATGATCGCGGCGTACCGGAAGGGTGACGTCGAGTTGGCTCAACAGATCAACGCCCGGCTGATCCCCAGCTACAACTACGAGACCGGCGACCTCGCTCCAAACCCGGTTCCATCCAAAGTGCTGATGAACTTGCTCGGTGTGGCGGTCGGGGAGTGCCGCAGCCCCATGGGCCCCGCCCCCGATGGTCTCGAGGCCGAAGCCCGCGAGGTTCTGTCCGGCTTGGACCGTTGACAAACTGGCCGACTTCGGCTGGTCGAAGGCGTACATCCTGAGAACAGAGCGAGCCTTCGCCCTCGCGCACCTCTATGGTTTCCCCATGGCACAACCTGTACGCGTCGTATTCCTCGGCGGACTCGGCGAAATCGGCCGCAACTGCGCCGCCATCGAGGTCGACGGCAGAATCATGCTGATCGACTGCGGCCTGATGTTCCCCGACAACGACATGGCCGGAATCGACCTTGTCCTACCCGATTTCAGCTGGCTGCGAGACAACGCGCACCGGGTCGAAGGTGTCGTTGCGACCCACGGCCACGAAGACCACATCGGCGCGATCGGGTGGCTGCTCGATGAGATGTCACTGACGGTGATCGGGTCGCCGTTGACCATCGGACTGGCCAAGAACCGAATCGAAGAGCGGGGTCATCTGAAGAAGGCCACGTTCATCGAAGTCAGCGACGGTGATCGGATACAGGTCGGGCCATTCGACATGGAGTTCTTTCCTGTCACCCATTCGGTGCCACACGGTTACGCCACGGCCTTCCATACTCCCCAGGGTGTGATCCTTCACAGCGGCGACTTCAAGCTGGACATGACACCGGTCGACGGTCGCCTCACCGACCTCGCCGGAATCGGACACCTCGCCACCGACGACGGCATTCGGCTGTTTCTCTGCGATTCGACCAACGCCCAATCCGAGGGATTCAGCGATTCCGAAACCAGCATCGGGCAGAACATCGAGGACGTGGTCAGAGCCCGGGCTGGGCGTCGCCTGATCGTTGCGTGCTTCGCCAGCCACATTCACCGGGTGCAGCAGATTGCGAATGCGGTGATCGCCGAGGGTCGAACGGTGGTGACCATGGGGCGCAGCATGAACAAGAACGTTGCGCTGGCCCGAGAGATGGGCCTGTTGCACATCCCCGACGACAAGCTGGCCAAGATCGAAGATGTCGACCGGTTCGACGATGGCGACGTGTGCATCATCTCCACCGGATCCCAAGGGGAACCGATGGCCGCCCTGGCGCGGATGTCGACCGGGGACAACAAGTTCCTCCAGATCAAAGATGGGGACTGTGTGATCCTGTCCAGCCATCCGATTCCAGGTAACGAGTCCAGTGTGGCTGCGGTGATCGAGGGGTTGCTGCGGCGGGGAGCTGAGGTTGTCGATTCCACGACCCACCGGGTCCACGCAACCGGTCACGCAAAGAGCGAGGAACTCAAGGTGATGCACAGCATCGTGAAGCCTGAGTGGTTCGTCCCTGTGCATGGGGAGTATCGCCACATGGTCGAACATGCTCGCATCGCCACCCGGGTCGGAACTGCAGCTGATCGAGTTCTGGTGTGTTCGGACGGCGACTCGATCGTACTCAGCGACAAAGGCCTCAGGCGGGGCGAGTCGGTACCGGCTGAGTATGTGTACGTCCACGGGACCGTCGGTGATCTGGGCGAGGGTGTGCTCGACGAACGTCGTGTGCTGGGTACCGGTGGGTTCGTATCGGCGATCGTGTCGTTGCGGATCGAAGGCCCGAACGCCTCCTTGGTCGGTACTCCCGAAATCGTCAGCCGCGGCTGGGTGTCCGGTAACGATGGCGATCAGATCCACAAGGACGCGTTGCGTTCGGTGAGTGATGCGGTGGAAGACGCGCTGGCCAAAGGTGTGCGCACCCGAACCGATCTCGAAAAGATCGTCCGTCGGACCCTGGGACGGTTCGTCTCCAACAGAACCCGGCTGAGGCCCAGCATCGTCCCGGTGGTGCTCGGCGCTCACGAATAGCACTCGTCGCGTTAGTGCCACAGTTCTCGGTCCGCCACAAACTACTGTTTGAGGGTTGTGGCTACCACGAGCAGAAACCAGCGCCCGGCGCGTTCGTCGACCACCCGACGTAGTTCCGACGGGAAATCACCGCAGCGGCGAAGGAAGAAGTCCGCTGCCCAGACCACCAGCGACCGCGAGGTGCAGGGCCTCCTGCTGCTCGCGCTCGGTGTTCTGCTCGCGCTCGGTCTCTACACCGGCACCACGGGTCCGGTCGGCGAGCTGCTTGCGAACATCACCGGCTGGTTGGTCGGCCGGGTGCGGTACGTGGTGCCGTTGGGCCTGTTGTGGTTCGGTTGGCACCGCTTACGCAACGCTCCCAAGCCGCGCAGCCGCGCTCGACGAAAGAAGGCTCCCCGATTCGACCCGGCCCAGCTCGCCGCAGCCGCGTTGCTCGTCGCGGCCGCATTCTCGATTCTCGATCTCGTAGGAGGCCGACCCTGGAATGGTTCAACAGTCGAGGAGCTGTCCGACGCAGGGGGCCATGTCGGCGTTCGGATCGGCGGAACCCTCGAGTCACTCTTCGGTCACTGGGGCCACATCATCGTCACCATCACCATGGTGTTGGTTGGTGTCGGTGTGCTCACCAGCATCAGTTACGGCTGGATTCTCGATGCGGTCGTTGTTCGATTCCGGCAGGCCGCTCGCTATGTGGCCGACTCGGTTTCGAACTTCGAATTCGATAGGTCCAAATTCGGGTTCGAGGACCGCCCCGATCCCGAGGCCGAGGACGCGGGGATCGTTGAACCGTTGCTCGACATCGAAATCACCACCGCCGACGACGGCCCGGGCGTCAAGAAATCGAAGGAGAGCACTGAGAAGTACATCGATCTTCGCCCCCACGCGCCTGAGTTCGAGGACCTTCCCCCCGCTCCGCCCAATCCGCTCGATGAAACAGTGCCCGCCGATGAGCAGCCAATTGAAATCGGCTCGTTCGCAGACTCTCCGGGCGACCATTTCAGCTTCAGTCAGGTCGAAGCCCCGACCGCGCCGACTGACGTAGCACCGGCATCACCAACTCCCGAGGGTGGCGAGTGGCTGTTGCCCTCGGTCGGAATGCTCGAGCTCTCCTCCAGCCAGGATGTCGACGAGCAAGAGGTGCGCGATCGGGGGATGCGACTCCAACGGGCGCTTCAGGAACACGGTGTCGAGACTCGACTGATCGGTGTGCGGGTCGGTCCAACCATTTCGATGTTCGAATACGAGCTGGCGCCCAAGACCAAGGTCTCGCGGGTGATGGCGCTCAGGCAAGACATTGCCTACGCAATGATGACCCCCAACGTGCGGATCCTCGCGCCAATTCCGGGCAAGCAAGCCATCGGTGTCGAGGTTCCCAATCTCGAACGAGCGTTGGTCACCGTCGGTGATCTGCTTGTGTCCGAGGAAGCCAGGAAGGCCAAACATCCGTTGGAGGTGGGGCTGGGTCGCGACATCACCGGTCGCACCATCATGATCAACCTGGCCAAGATGCCGCACCTCCTGGTTGCCGGACAGACCGGTTCGGGCAAGTCCAGCGGCCTCAACACGATGCTCACCAGCATCCTGATGCGATCCACCCCTGATCAGGTTCGGATGATCTTGGTCGATCCAAAGCGGGTCGAGCTCACCCAATACAACGGGCTCCCACACCTGCTCAGCGAGGTCGTCACCGACCCCAAGAAGGCGGCAAATGCGCTCAGCTGGGGCGTCCGTGAGATGGAACGTCGCTACAGCATGCTCGAAGAGGTCGGGGTTCGAGACATCTCTGGCTACAACCAGGCGGTAGAGGACAAGCGTCTCGCTCCTCGAGTGCTCGACGATGGCAGCCTGGGGGACTACGAGAAGTTCTCCTTCGTGTTGATCGTGATCGACGAGCTGGCGGACCTCATGATGCAGGTCGGCGCCGAGATCGAAGAAGCGATCGTTCGAATCGCTCAGAAAGCGCGCGCCGTCGGCATCCATTTGGTGATCGCCACCCAACGCCCGTCGACCAACGTGATCACCGGCATGATCAAGGCCAATGTTCCGGCCCGTCTCGCCTATGCCGTCAGCAGCCTCACCGACAGCCGCGTGATCCTCGACGCAGGTGGTGCTGAGAACCTGGTCGGCAAAGGTGATGGCCTCATCAGCGACGGAAGCACCAGCGACCTCACCCGCTTCCAAGGAGCATGGGTCACAGAGGAAGAAGTCGCCGAGATTGTCGACTTCTGGCGTCACCAGGCTCCGGACGTGCAGTTCGACCCTCGGGTGCAGGGTGAAGACACGGAGATGGGAGGCGCCGCGGCTGTCCTGCCCGGCGGTACCACTGGTAGCGCCGACGACGACGAGTTGTTGCTGGCCGCAATGGAGCTCGTGGTCAACAGTCAACGAGCCGCGGTGTCAGACTTCCAGCGCAAACTGCGGGTCGGATTTGCCCGAGCCGGCCGGCTCATGGACGAACTCGAACAGCGCGGCATCGTCGGCCCCAACGTTGGGTCCAAGGTCAGGGATGTCCTGGTCACACCGGCCGATCTGCACAAGATGGCTGGTGCCACCGCACCAGCGCCAGCCCCCCAACAACAGCAATTGATCACCCCTCCGATCGAGAAGGAGGCTGACCCCAAGCCAACTCTGGCCAGCATTCAAAACCCGGTCGAACCGTCCTCCCATGAGCGCTCGAAGGCGCTTCCCCGCCCCCTCACCGAGTCGGAGAAGCAAGAACAGCAGACCTCTCCCGCCGGAACCGACATCTCACCGGCAGCCGAACCGCCTGAAGAGTCCACCGAACCAGCCGAGCGCGATGTCATCGAGCACGCGGCAGAGCTGATCATCAACAGCCAACTCGGGTCGGTTCCGATGTTGCAGCGCAAACTGCGGGTCGAACTCAAAGAAGCCGAGAGGGTTATGAATGTGCTCGAAGAGCGCGGCATCGTCGGCCCGGCTCAGGGCGTGAGGGCCCGCGAGGTGCTGGTCAAGCCTGATCAGGGTGAATCCGACGCAGACACTGCCGTGGCTGATGCCGCCAAGCCGACCAAACCGACCAAGCGACCCAAGAAGGCCAAGACGGCAGCGACGCCCGCGTCAGAAGCCAAGGAGCTCGATCTCACCGATGCCCCGGTCGATCTCACGGCCGAAACCGACACCGACCCGGCAACGGTCGACGTTGACGCAGTGGAATCGATGTCAAGCGACGACGATGACGACGACTTCGCATCCGATGACGACTTCGACCCAGCACTCGCTCCGCCGCCGGGGTACCCCAAGCCGCAGCAGTGACGATCCTCGTAGGGATTGCGGCGTCTCTGGCCGGCATCGTTCTCCTCACATTCGCAGCCGACGCTTTCGTCGAGGGTGCCGCCAAACTGGCGGTCGTTCTGAATGTCACCCCGATCGTGATCGGGGCGGTCATCATCGGTTTCGGTACCAGCGCACCCGAGATGTTGGTCTCAGCCGTGGCGGCCCGAAATGGTGACACCGATCTGGGAATCGGCAACATCATCGGATCCAATACCGCCAACCTCAGCCTGATCCTGGGTTCGGCGGCGCTGCTGGTTCCTATCGCGGTGGCCAAGGATGTCTTGCGTCGTGAGGCCATCATGGCGACCCTCGCCGTGGTCATTTTCGCAATGGCCCTTCAGGGCAAAGGCATCAATGTTGTGGAGGGGGTACTGCTCTTCGTTCTCTTGATCTTGGCTTTGGGGTGGATCATCAGATCGGGAAACGCCCCTCCGATCGACGAGATCGTCGAAGAGGGCGAGCCGGTCCAGCCCGGCACCGAAGTGATCCGGACCGTCGTCGGATTGGTCGGTACCGTCGGCGGGGCGTGGCTTCTCGTGAAGGGTGCAACCGACCTTGCAGACGAGTTCGGCTTGAGCGGTGGATTCGTTGGCGTGACGCTCGTCGCGATCGGCACCTCGTTGCCAGAGCTGGTCACGACGCTCGCCGCAGCCAGGCAGGGTGTCACCGACCTGATCGTTGGAAATCTCCTGGGTTCCAACCTCTTCAACTCGCTGGCGGTCGGCGGGGTCGTGGGCGTCCTGGGCGATGGCACGATTCAGGACAGTTCGTTGGCCACCCTCGACATGGGGTTCATGCTGGTGGTGTGCCTCGGTGCCTTCGCCGCCATGTGGAGTCGAGCGCTGTTCGAACGACTCGAGGGAGTTGTGCTCCTGGGGGTCTTCGTATTGTTCCTTGTCGTCTCGTACCTCAATGAAACAGCCGAAACCGCCGGACACTCTCTGACCCTTCTGTAGGAGTAATTACCCTCCAGGCGGCCCCAGTCGGTGCCGATAGACCGCTATCGCTCTTTTAGCCACCAATCGCCATACCGATCGCAAAGACGAATCGGGGTACGTCCTCGCGACGACCGCGCTGCTTCTGATTCCTCTGATGATCTTTGCGGCGTTCGCTGTGGACGTGGGAGCCTGGTACGCAGAGGCCGACCAGGCTCAGCGGGCCGCGGATGCGGCAGCTCTGGCGGCCGGTGTTGAAGTCCCCTCTGCAGCGCTTGCAACTGCTGCCGCCAAGTCGGTTGCGGCCTCAAACGGCTACGTGGACCAGCCTGGTTGTGACGACCCGACGCAGCCGTGTACGCCGGCCCCAGGTGCGTACCCCCAGGTAATCACCCAGATCCTGGGCCCATCCACGGTCAGGGTCACGATCCTCACCGAAGGTGAGGCGTACTTTGGCCAGGTCGTTCTGAATGGCATCGAGATCGAGCGTTACGCAACGGTCGAGCTGACCCGACCGCTCCCGATGGGAACCCCCTCGAACGCTCTGGGGACTGGCCGCGACAATGTCTATCGACCAGGTGATCCCGACAACTTCTGGTTGAACATCCACGAGCAGGGAACGCTTCGGCAGTACGGCGATCCCCTCAGCATCCCGCTCGCTGACAATGGGAACGTCAATGATCAGCGAGACACCCGAGGCTTCCTCTACCTCATGAACATCCCGGCCGGATCAGTTGGAATGCGCCTTCAAGCAAGGGTGAGCTGCTTCGCCGACAGCAGTTCCGACCTGATTCTCAACCTGTACCAACCCGACCCAACGACTCCCAACTACTACGACGACAATATTGTCCCGGCGAATCTTGCGGTCCAGGCCGGCGGAAGCTCCAGTGATGTCGTCTATCCGCTCGATCGGAGTACCAACTGCCCCAATGCCTACGATCCCAACGCAGCCGAGGAAGAGGGACCGTGGCAGAACGTCGCAACGAACCTAACTCCCGGAGTGTGGGTCGTGCAGGCGAAGTCGTCCAACACCGGTCGCTTGCTGTATTCGCTCCGCGTTTCCGGAGCGTTCGGAAACAGCTGCTCCACGATCACCGATCCGGACTGCCCCACGCTCAGCCCGCTCAACTACCTTGGCGTGTACACCGACCAGGACATGTTTCCCAACTCGCTCCGCAACGGCAATGGCACCCTGCCCGGAGTCAGCGTCCCGATCGAGCTCTATCTGGCCGAGGTCGGCCCTGAGAACTATCGATCGACGCTCGAGGTCACGATGTTCGATACGGCTGACGGCATCGACCAGGTCGAGGTTCTGATGCCGCCCAATGCCGCTGGAGTCCGGCTTCCAGCACCGCTCTCTTGGGTTGCCATTGCCGAAAGCGGCTATTCCGAGTACGTCGGCACTGCGCTTGACGGCAGCAACTGCATCAACGGGGCTGGCACATGTGTCCGCCGTGAGCCGTTGGGCGGGGGTCAGTTCTTCCAGGATCGGCTCATTCGGATCACCATCGATCTCAACAACGTGCCAGGCGGCTACACATGCACCACCGATTGCTGGGTGAAGATCCGCTATACGACTGCGACCTCAGGGGTGAACCTAGGCGAAACCACAGCATGGCGGGCTCGAATCATTGGAGATCCGCTACGGCTGATCGAGTAGGGAAACTTACCCCTGTAGAAGGGCACCATTCGTGCCGATAGATCCGGTATGGCGCTGTTGGCCGCTCTTTGCCGTACCAATCGAAAAGAGGAATCTGGGTATGTTCTCGCAACGACTGCGCTGCTTCTGATTCCTCTGATGATCTTTGCGGCGTTCGCCGTTGACGTCGGAGCCTGGTACGCAGAAGCGGACGAGGCCCAACGGGCTGCGGACGCTGCGGCGCTGGGCGGAGTTGTGTGGATGCCGGACCTGAGCCGAGCCACCACAGCAGTGCGAGACATCGCCCTGGAAAACGGCTACGACCACAACGACCCGGACGTCAACGTGATCGTGGAGCGACGCGGAACACAGGGCATCCACGTGAAGATCGAAACCAAGGGCGAAACCCACTTCGGGCGGGTCGTGATGGATGAGATCGACATCACCCGACACGCAACCGCGAACTACATTCTCCCGGTTCCGCTTGGCAACCCCGGCAGCGCCTTGGGTTCTGGTCTCGATTCGTCACCGGTTGCCGGGGCGCCTCGTGAGAACTTGTTGCTGGCCTTGAATGGCTACTGCCAGGGCTATCAGAACGGCGACCCATTCGGGACCCGGTGGTTCGGCGGGTCCGGCTGTGGCTCGACCCAGAACACTCGCTACAGCGACCAGGGGTATGACTTCATCATCGACTTCACCGGCCCCGACGGTGCCAATTCACCGGTGACCGGCCAATGGGACCTTCAGATCTTCGAGCCCGGGAGCTGTGGTCAGAACTCCGAGAGCGGATCGAGTGCCCGGATAGAGACCACCATGTGGAGGGGCGATGACACCCTGTTCACCGACGATGACAACAAGGTTCCCGGCAACCTGGTGCTGGGCGAGAACGGCAGCGCCCTACCTCGCTTGTGGGATTCGGCCGCCTGCGGGGACGCCACATCACAATGGGTGAAGGCCTACGAAATCGATGCCGATTCGAATCAGGGACGTTGGATCCTTCGGACCCGTACGCTGGCCGTGGATGCCGAGACAAGCCTCAATTCGTTCGGCCTCCGAGTCGTTCCCCGAAATACGAACACCCCATGCGGTTCGATTCTTCCGTCGTCGAGCTGTCCACAGCTGTACGCCCGAACGTGGCTCCCGATCTTCATCCCCAGCACGATCACCGATGTTGCAGGGACCGCTCAAACAACTTTCGGCGGATCGCCTTCGGCCCTGTTCTATCTCGCCAATGTGCCCGAGATCCACAAGAGCAAGGTGTTGGAGATCAAGCTGTTCGACCCGGGTGAAGGTATGGCCAACATGCAGGTGCTCGCTCCCGACAACACCCGCTATCCCTTCCAGCGATCCGTGCTGCCCGAGAACGGAGTTCAGTCAGGATTCGTTGACAACAACAACACCTGCACCGTGACCGATCCCGCGCTGACCGACACGGTGACGGCCTTGAATGTGGCTTACGAGTGCCTCGACGTCACCGGATCGATCTACAACGGCGATGAAGTCACCATCCGGGTCCAGATTCCGAACAATTACAGCTGCGTCCCCGATGATCCGCTGACCGTGCCGGTCGAAGGACCGAACTGCTGGTGGCGAGTTCGTTATCAACCCCAGAACACCACCAGCGGCGTCACCGACCGAACCACGTGGAGCATTCGAGTGCTTGGTGACCCGATTCGCCTGACCGAGTAGACGGCCCAGACGGCTGCTCCGCCACCCAAGGAACAACACAATGTCGATGCTTAGCGTGCACGGAGTCAACGGTCGAGACAGCTCTGGTCAAACCAGGTCTGCGGTCCTCCAAAACAGGGACGCCGGAGCCGATAGATCCGGTATGGCACATGAAGAGCCCCGTCGCGATGCCAATCGGAATGCGGAATCGGGGTACGTCCTCGCAACGACCGCGCTGTTGCTGATTCCCCTGATGATCTTTGCGGCGTTCGCCGTGGACGTGGGAGCCTGGTACGCAGAAGCCGATCAGGCCCAACGGGCAGCCGATGCGGCAGCCTTGGCCGCCGTGGTGCGGATGCCGGATGAGTCAAGGGCTGCCCAAGCTGGGCTGGATATCGCCGGTCAGAACGGTTTCGTTGATCAGCCTGGATGTGGTGGATCGGCGGCGGACTGCAAAGCTCAGTTGGAAGCTGGTTCGGTGGGTTCTCCCCAGGTCGTGGTTGCTCCAACCGGCACACAGTCGATCAGGGTTCACATCCTCACGAACGCTCAGGCCTACTTTGGCAAAGTCGTGCTGGATGGGATCACGGTGGATCGGTTTGCGTCGGCCAATTACATCCTGCCGGTACCGATGGGCAACCCGACCAATGTCCTCGGTGGCGGCACGGAAACCATCGAAGGATCTCAGTCGAACTATTACCTCCGAGCCATGACCGAATGCGAAAACCGGTCAACCGGTGACTTCATCGGAGCGGGTGGAGGGTGCACCGGAACCGGATATGACCCGAGCAATCCGGATGCGGGGAACACCAACCCGAATCACCGGGACGAGGGTCACAAGTTCATCGTCGACATCCCCGGAACCGGTAGCTGGGAACTGCAGGCGCGGCTGACATGTGCCGAAGCCTTCGGGTCCACCCAGGCCAATGCTCCGATGAGATTCACGCTCTACCCGGGAGACGACACCGATCTTGATGATCAGGACAACTTGCTGCTCCCGGTGCTCAACACCGTGACGGTGCAGGACCCTACCGACGATGTTGCCGCCAACTGTGATGACGACGGCGATGGCAACAACGATTGGGAGTGGGACAACGAACCAGCACCGTGGGTCACGATCGAGGGCAACATGATGATCGACGGACACTACGTGTTGTTCGCCAAGAACACCGCATATGACGCAAACCGCCGTTCGCTCTACTCGTTGCGGGTCGTGCCCACCGGGACATCGGCGAGCGCCACGTGGACCTGCTCGAGGATCGGTGCGACGCCGGTCGCCGACTGTCCAAATCTGTGGGCCGAGAGCTTCCTCACCACGTACACGAATTCGGACATGTTCGATCCGGCAGTTTCGAGCCAGTTCTCTGAACTGTTTCTTGCCGAGGTTCCTGAGGTGCATGCCGGCAAACGTATGGAAGTGGTGCTGTTCGACCCGGCTGATGGCATCGAGAACATGCGGATTCTGGACCCTTCCGGGATAGCTCAGAACCTCGAGTGGTGGACGATCGATTGTGCCGAGTACAACTACCCCTCGGCAGGTTGCACGAACGACTACGGTTCGCCGGCATCCCCGATCACCCAGACATGCGGGGCTGCGGCGATTCCGTGCCTCAAACAAGAAGGCTCCTACAGCTTCCAAGACAAGACGGTGAAGTTGTTCATCGACATCCCAACGGGCTACGGCTGCGAGGTTGTTGCTACCCAGCCGGACAACTGCTGGTGGACCGTCGAGTACGAGACCAATGGATCTGCGAGCGAGACGACGACCTGGGGCGTTCGTATCATCGGCGACCCGGTTCGATTGACCGAATAGGCACAATGGGGGAGTGACCCGTCGAGCCGTCGCCGTTCTCGTTGCCGTGCTCGTCGGGTTGGTACCTGCCGTCGCGTCAGCCGACGCCGTGTTCATAGGGTCCTCACCGGCACCCCAGGCGATCGTTGGGGGCACCGTCGACACCCTCGAGGTGGTGTTCAACGAGATCGTTTCCATGGCGCGCCTGACGATCGAAGGACCGGATGGCACGGTCGAAGTGAAAAATCAGGTCACAGAGGGTCAGGTCATCTCGGTGACCTTCGACGAGCTGTCGGCCGAAGGCCGGTATCTGGTTCGCTATTCCGTCATCTCTGCTGATACTGATCCTGTCGAAGGTGCGTTCTCGTTCACCTACCAAATGGATGGCCCCGCCCCGCTTCCTGTCGTCGCGCCGGCCCTCGACACCGGGAGTGTGAGCACTGCCCCATTTGTCGTTGCCATCCTCGTGGGTCTGGCCGGAGTTCTGTGTGTGCAGATCATTCGACGAAGCCGACGGTTGAGGCAGCTCAAGTCATCGGAGGGCGTACGCTCTGAGAGGTGAGTCGCACGTATTGGGTTGAGACCCTTGGTTGTCCCAAGAACCAGGTTGATTCCGACAAACTGGTCGGGACAATGACCGCCGACGGCCTGGTCGCTGCCGACTCACCGGAGCAGGCCGATCTTGTGGTGGTCAACACCTGCGCGTTCATCGAAAGCGCACGCGAGGAGAGCGTCGACACCATTCTCGCGCTCACCGATGCCAAGGCCGAAGGGGCCGAAGTTGTGGTCACCGGATGTATGGCCGAACGCTACGGCGAGGAACTCTCGGCTGCCCTGCCTGAGGTGACTCAGGTGAGCGGGTTCGGGACACCGGTCACGCTCGGTCCAACTCGAGCTGTCGGTTCCGCGCCGCTGCCATCCTTCGATCTCCTCAACCTTCCCAGACCTCGATCCACCGCGCCATGGGCGTACGTGAAGATCGCCGAGGGGTGTGACCGCAACTGCGGTTTCTGTGCCATTCCCAGCTTTCGGGGCAAGCAACGGTCCCGAACCATCGACTCAATCCTGGCCGAGGTGGAGCAGACCGAAGCGCGCGAGATCGTGTTGGTTGCACAAGACCTGGCGTCCTATGGGCGTGATCAAGGAGTGGGCGAACGACAAATCGTCGAACTGGTCGAGGCCGTTTCCGAGCGGGTCGAGTGGGTCCGACTGCTCTACCTCTACCCATCGGATCTCAACGATCGTCTCGTCGATGCCATCTGTACCACCGGTGTTCCGTATTTCGATCTGTCGCTGCAGCATGTGAGCCGCCCGCTCCTGCGACGGATGCGACGCTGGGGAGAGGGAACGCTTTTCACCGAGCGGATCGAGGCCGTGCGGGAGCGCGAGCCGGGCGCCGCGTTCCGGTCGAACTTCATCGTGGGCTACCCGGGAGAGACCGAAGACGATCATGATGCGCTGCTTCGCTTTGTGGACGAATCCCGGTTGGACTGGTGCGGCTTCTTCTCCTACTCCGCTGAGGACGGAACCTACGCGTATGATCTCGACGGCCAGGTAGCTTCGGGCCTTGTAGCGGATCGACTCGCCGAGCTCACCGAACTTCAGGACCGCATCACTGCCGAGCGCCAGGACGATCGGATCGGCACGACCGAGTTAGTACTGGTCGATTCGACCGGAGTTGCCAGGTCGGTTCGAGAGGCGCCGGAGATTGACGGGATCATCTCGGTGCCCCACGATCTTGAGGTGGGTGCGTTTCACAAGGTCGAGGTTGTCGATGCGGCCGGTCCCGATCTCACCGGTCGACGAGCATGACTGCACCAGCGTCAACTTCGGGTGTCTCCGACCTGATCGGGTCCTCCAGGTGGGCCCTTGCCGCCAACTCCCTCACATTGTTACGCCTGGTCCTCACCCCGATCTTCGTGCTCATGATCCTGCATCAGAACCCCTGGTGGCCGAGTTTTGCGATGGGATGGTTTCTCGGGTTCACCGACTGGTACGACGGCAAGTTGGCCCGACAGGCCGAACCGACCAGATTCGGAGCCTTCTGGGATCCGTTGGCCGACAAAGCGGTGGTGCTTGCCGCCGGGTATGCCCTGGTCGGAATCGGACGATGGTCGTGGATTCCGGTGACGTTGATCGCAATCCGAGAATTCGGACTGATCTTCTACCGCAGTTATTGGGCCAGGCGGAGCCTGGCCATACCAGCCCGAACCTCGGCGAAGTACAAGACCTTCGTGCAGGGCCTTGCCATCGCCAGCGCCACATGCCCGCCGATCGAGAACACTGCGTCGTGGGTGACCGATGTCCTCCTTTGGGCGGCGGTGGTGTTCACCCTGTACACCGGAGCGCAATACGTGTTCGACGGATCGGCGGCGTTCAGGAAGAACGGCACACGTTAGTAGCTCCCTCAGCTAGGCGGCACTGTTCGCACTTGGTGAGGGTCTACTGTGATCCGGGTGTTTCATTGCCTTCGTTCAATAGCTGTTCTACTTGCACTTGCGTTGATGGCCGGCGCCTGTATCAACGACTCCGAAGGCAGCGATCCTGACCCGGAAACCGACGGTTCATCCTCCGGTGAGGCATCTGAAGGCAACCAAGCCGAAACCGATCAAACCGGTGATGACTCTACGGCCGGTGCTGGCACCGCACCAGATCCAACATTGGAGTCGATCGACTGCCCCTTCGTTGAGCCCGATGGCGTCACGCCCGACTGTCATCAGCTCACCGTGCCGGAGAACTGGGAAACCGGCGAGGGCGAAGTGAAGCTGATCGTCGGTGTTCTGCCTAGTCGGAGCGGTTCCGACAGCGCTCCGATCGTGTATCTCGAAGGAGGCCCCGGCGCCCATGCGCTCGACACACTTCAGTTCCAGTTCGCCGAGATCTGGGATCCGCTGCTCGAGGATCATGACCTGATCTTCTTCGACCAACGGGGAACCGGCTTCTCCGAACCGAGTCTGCGTTGCCCCGAACTCACCACGCTCAGCCGCGAGGCTGAGGACGACCCGTCGCTCACACCGGCCCAGCTTCAGACCTTCGCGGAGGAAGCGCTTGGGACCTGCGCAACCGGGTATTTGAACCGTGGGATCGACATCGCCCAGTACAACACGATCAACAACGCCAAAGACGCAGATGCGATCAGGGATGCCTTGGGCTACGAGCAATGGAACCTGTTGGGGATCTCCTACGGAACCCGGTTGGCCCTCGACATGATGCGGCAGTTTCCCGATTCGATTCGTTCGGCTGTCATCGACAGTGTGTACCCGCCCCAGGTCGATGCGACCGTCGAGCAATCCCAAACATTCCTCGACAGCTTCGAGCTGGTCTCGGCTGCCTGTGACGCCGAGCCTGAGTGCGCATCCCAAGGGAACCTGAGCGAGCGCTTGATTGCAGCCGCAGCCGATCTGGAGGCCCAGCCGCGGGAGGTTGAGGTTGTCGACTTCCTCACCGGCGAAACCGACACCGTCCAGGCCACGGGTGACTCGGTGGTCACAGTCGTGGGCGGCGGGCTCTACTCGCCGTTCGCGTTCACCGATTGGCCCGAGCTCCTCACCGACATCGAATCCGGCGGAACCGATGCGCTTTCGCAGTACCTCTCGTTCGAGCGAACCAACGAGGCGTTTCTCACATCGGGGATGTTCTACGCATTCCAGTGCAATGAGGAAGTTGCATTTGCTGACCCGGCCGAAGTCGCAGCGGCATCACCCGAGGACCCCTTCGGGTTGTATGAGAGCGCCTTCAGCAGCGGCGACGAGTTCGCGTCGTGCGCAGCTCTCGGGGGAGTCCCGACCGGTCCGATCTCCAACGAACCGGTCGAGAGCGACATCCCGACTCTGGTGCTGGCTGGTGAGTTCGATCCCGTTACCCCGCCGGCGTGGGGCGAACTCGCGGCGGAGACGTTGTCAAACTCCCAGTTCGTGGTGCTCTCCGGTGAGTCCCACGGGGTGGCAGGAACTGAGTGCGGCAATGCGATGATCCAGGACTTCCTGGCCGATCCGGCTTCGACGGTCGACTCGAGTTGTGCAAGCGAGGGCACCGTCTCGTTCGTGAGCGGCGGCGATAGGGCGGTTGAACTCGAAAACGTGGTCGCCGGGTTCACGGTAGGAGAGCTGCCGATCGTTCAACCCGTCGGATGGACAACCGCGAACGCCGGCGGACTGGTCGACTCCCGGCGGGCGGAGTCGCTGCTTGACGTGGCGGAGGTCCTCCAATTCTCTGGTCCGTCGCAGGTGGTCGAATCGTTGGAAGGCTTCATCGAAGGGTCGTTGGGCATCGAGTTGGGTCCCTCCACTTTCACCGAGATCGGCGAGTGGACCGCCCGAACCGGAACGGCCGATGGCGTGGCGGTCGATTTCTATGAACGAGTCCGCGACGAAGAGAACGTCGACTTGATCCTGCTGATCGCCAGCGACACCGAAGTCGACACGCTTCGAACGCAGCTGCTGGAGCCTGTGGTTGAGGGATTCGGAGTCGAGTGACGATAAAGAGGGGACGTGAAGGTTGAGATCGTCGCCATCGGAACCGAACTGTTGCTGGGGCAGATCGTCGACACCAACAGCTCCTGGATCGGAGCCGAACTCGCCGCTGCCGGTCTGAACAGCCATTTCCAGACCAAGGTTGGTGACAACCCGTCCCGCATGAAGGAGTCGTTGGAGCTCGCGCTGAGCCGCAGCGATGCGGTGATCTGCTGTGGGGGATTGGGCCCGACCCAAGACGATCTCACACGGCAGGTCATTGCCGACGTCATGGGCGTCGAGCTGGAGCTGCGCGACGATCTGGCCGAAAGGATCCGGCTGATGTTCACCAGTCGAGGTCGGGAGATGTCGGAGAACAATCTCGTGCAAGCGATGGTGCCGATGGGTGCGCGCCCGATTCCACAGCAACCGGGGACAGCTCCGGGGCTGGTGTGCCCGGTGATGCACGAAGGGGTCGAACGGGTGATCTACGCCGTACCCGGTGTGCCGTACGAAATGAAGGAGATGGTCACGGGCACCGTCATTCCCGACCTTCGAGTTCGTTCCGGTGACACATCGGTGATCGCAAGCCGAATCATCCGGACCTGGGGGCAGAGCGAATCGGGTCTGGCCGAGATCCTGGCCGACAGAATCGAGAGGCTCGATGCCGCCGGGAATCCGACGTTGGCCTTCCTGGCCAGCGGGGTCGAGGGGCTGAAGGTTCGTATCACCGCCAAAGCAGCTGATGAGGATGCCGCGTCGGCGATGTTGGATGCTGAACAAGCGGAGCTTGCGCCCCTGATCGGTCGATGGACCTTCGCCTACGACGATGACAACATGGAAACCGTCGTGGTTCGCGCGCTGAAGGAGAAGGGCCTGACCCTTGCGGTGGCTGAGTCGTTGACCGGCGGGTATCTGTCCGGTCGCATCTGCCAGGTGGCGGGGGTCAGCGAGATCTACCGGGGCGGGATCGTGGCGTACGACGCTGCAATCAAACACCAACTTCTTGGCGTGCCCGAAGGTCCGATCATCACCGAGCAGGCCGCAGCGGCAATGGCCGAAGGTGCCTGTCGGGTCTTTGGCGCCGATGTCGGTATCGGCACGACCGGGGTGGCCGGCCCCGACGAAGCCGAGGGGCTCCCGGTGGGCACGGTCTGTATGGCGGTGAGCCTCATGGTCGGCGACGGCGAGGACGCCGAGTCCTACACCAAGACCGCAACGATCCGCCTACCCGGGGACCGCGAACGAATCCGTCAGTTCAGCACGATCACAGTCCTCGACATGCTGAGAAAGATGCTGGTCTGACCCCAACTGGCCGCTCCAACTGTCGCGTTCACCCCACCTGGCCGCTCCAACTGTCGCCCCTCGACAACTCGGGCGGCCAGAACGGATTAGAGCGATAACTCGGGCGGCCAGAACGAGCGCAGGCGAGCGGAATCATGACTCTGTGGTACGGCTCGTGAAGGACGAGCTGGTTGTGCGGCGGGGGCGGGTGGTCGTCGTGGTGGAGGATGTCGTAGTTGTGGCCCGTTTCTGGGCAGTTCGCATCTCGAGCAGGAACGCATTCTCCTTGGGGCAGCGATGCTGAAACACGAATTCCTGGAACTCGAACTGCTCGGAGTCGAGATCAGCCCAAATAACGTTCAACACCTCGGAGTCAAGGGCGCACAGCAAGTCTGCGGTTGCCAGCTTGGCCTCCACCTCGGCGTCGCTCGGGTCGCCCTCCATGATTGCCTCGAGCAGCTCACGGTCTGATGGACCTGCGGGTTCATCGCTCCCACACGAGATGGCTGCCAGTGAAAGGGCGGCAACCGCACACAGATGACCGAACCTCCTCACCGCTTCAGTATTACATTCGTGGCCTGGTCGTTGTGGCTCACGGTCGGGCGAGAGTCTGCGAACTTCGACCAAATCTCTTCGACCAGGCTTGCATCGAACACTTGTTCGGAATTACACTCATGTGAGGCGAACGGAGCTGCTCTGGACGCTGGGAATCAACCACCGGCCCTGTGCGAGTGCACAGACTCGGACAAACAGTGTCACACCCCCTCATTAGGGTCGGCAACAAGACATCAACACCCCCACTGGGCGCCCGAAAGCGCTCAACACCCCCAAGGTTTGGGGAAAGAGGAGAAACGCAATGGCAAAGTCCAGAGCAGAACAGAAGACCCTGAAAGATCAGGAGAAGATCAAGGCCGAGAAGGCCAAGTCACTCGAGATGGCACTCAGCCAGATCGACAAGTCCCACGGCGCCGGCTCGGTAATGAGGATGGGCGACAAGTCCAGCTTGAACATCGGCTCGGTCCCCACTGGCGCACTCTCCTTGGATCTCGCTCTGGGAATCGGTGGCCTACCCCGGGGGCGGGTCGTGGAGATCTACGGGCCGGAGTCATCGGGTAAGTCCACCCTCGCCATGCACGTGGTCGCCGAAGCCCAACGCAACGGCGGCACCTGCGCATATATCGATGCCGAACATGCCATGGACCCGATCTATGCCGGCGCCATCGGTGTGGATGTTGACGAGTTGCTGATCAGCCAGCCTGATACCGGTGAACAGGCTTTGGAGATCGCCGACATCCTGGTCCGGTCCGGATCGCTCGATGTGATCGTGATCGACTCGGTGGCGGCCCTCACTCCCAGGGCCGAGATCGAAGGGGAGATGGGCGACCACCACGTGGGCGCGCAAGCTCGTCTCATGAGCCAGGCGCTGCGCAAGATCACCGCCAACCTCAACAAGACCGACACCATCTGTATCTTCATCAACCAGCTTCGCGAGAAGATCGGGGTCATGTTCGGCTCACCCGAAACTACTCCCGGCGGACGAGCGTTGAAGTTCTACAGTTCGGTCAGGCTCGATATCCGCCGGATCGAAACGCTGAAGAACGGCACCGAAATGGTGGGCAACCGCACCAGGGTGAAGGTGGTGAAGAACAAGGTGGCGCCGCCGTTCCGGCAGGCCGAGTTCGACATCTCCTATGGCACCGGAATCAGCCGTGAGGGTTCGCTGCTCGACATCGCCGTCGACCGGAGCATCGTGAAAAAATCGGGTGCTTGGTACACCTACGAAGGTGAGCAGATCGGGCAAGGTCGGGAGAAGGTCAAAGAGTTCTTGACGGAGAATCCTGACCTCACCATGGAGATCCAAGATCGAGTTCTCCGTGAGGTTGGCCTACTGGGCGGGGATGACGAGCCTACGATAGAACCATCGGGTGATCTCGATAGCGACGATCCCGAGCTGGATCGTCCGATCGATCTCACCTAGGCGACCGATACAGGGGATACGAAGTACCCGAAGTGCCGGGCCCACAGGCCCGGCACTTGCCTTCTACCGGGCCTGTTTCAGGCTCGACAAACCAGCCCGATCGAATCTGTCGTGTCGCCGGTCCAGGAACCGTGAGACAGGGGACAAAGGCCCTAGATTGAACGGTATGGCGCGCAGACTTCAGGCCCTGATCTTCGACATGGACGGCGTGTTGTTGGAATCGGAGTCGCTGTGGCGCCAGGCCGAGCACGAAGCATCTGCCCAACTGGGTCTTGGTCTCACTGAGCAGGACTTCGTCGGCACGATGGGTGCACGGATGCGCGAGGTCGCCGAGATCTGGTACGAGCGTTCGCCGTGGACAGGTCCGTCCACTGCCGAGGTGGCTGCTTCGGTTGTGCAGCGCGTGATCGAGCTGGTCGCCACCCGGGAGACGCTGCCCGGCGTGCATGAAGTGATTGCACTCGCCCGTGATCACGGACTGAAACTCGGGCTGTGTACGAGCAGCGACACCGTCCTCATGGATGCTGTACTGACTTCGCTCGGTCTGGTTGACACCTTCGATGTGACCCACAGCGCAGAACACGACGAGTTCGGTAAGCCTCACCCTATGCCCTATCTGAAAACTGCACAGAAACTGGCGGTTCACCCCAGCGCATGTGTCGCCATCGAGGACAGCGTCAACGGAGCGGTGAGCGCACGCGCAGCCCAGATGAAGGTCGTCGGGGTGCCGGATCCTGCGGAGTCCGGGGATGGCAGATTCGGATTCGTCGACCTGTCACTCGAGTCGCTCGCCCAGTTCGACGGCGAGATGCTCAAGGCGCTCGAGGATGGCGTCCGAGTTCCCGCGATCTCGCGGCCACGGTTCCACCGGGCATTCCCGGCCGACAACCTGGCCGATGCACGGTGGTTCTACGGCGAAGTTCTCGGGTGCAGAGAAGGACGGTCATCGGACACGTGGGTCGATTTCGACCTCTATGGCCACCAGGTCGTTGCCCATCTCGCTCCCGCGCCGCAGCAGGCCGCCACCAACGACGTTGATGGCCATCAGGTGCCAGCCGAGCACTCTGGACTCCTGCTGAATCCACCTGTGTGGCGCGATCTCGTCGCCCGGCTCGAAGCCCAGGGCGACCGGATTCGATGGGTGATGAAACCAACCACCCGCTTCGCGGGCCAGACCGGCGAGCAACACACCTGCTTCGTTCTTGACCCGGCCGGCAATGCCCTCGAGTTCAAGGCATTCGCTAACGACCACGACGTCTTCGCAACTTGAAGCAGTCAACCGCCCCACCGACCAAGGAGACATCATCATGCAACTCGGAATGATTGGCTTGGGCCGAATGGGTGCGAACATCGTTCGCCGGCTTCACGCCGATGGTCACGAGTGTGTTGTCTATGACGTCAACGCCGAATCGATCAGAACGCTGGTCGATGAGGGCGTCGCGATCGGTGCAGAAAGCGAAACCGACCTGGCGGCCAAGTTGTCAGGGCCCCGGGCGGTCTGGGTGATGGTGCCGGCCGCCTACGCAGGTCAGGTGGTGATGAGCATGGCCGACCACCTCGAACCAGACGACATCATCATCGACGGCGGCAACACCCACTATCCCGAAGACATCAAGCGGGCCGACGAACTCGGTCCACGCGGTATTCACTACGTCGACATCGGCACAAGTGGCGGAGTGTTCGGCCTGGAACGAGGATATTGCCTGATGATCGGCGGCGCCGACGAAGCCGTCGAACGACTGGACCCGATCTTCAAGACGCTGGCTCCTGGTGTAGAGGCGGCCGCTCGGACCAGGGGACGAGCCGGCGACCTCGACCAGCCCGAGTACGGCTACCTCCACTGCGGCCCGGTAGGTGCTGGACACTTCGTCAAGATGGTTCACAACGGAGTGGAATACGCAATCATGCAGGCCTACGCCGAGGGCTTCGCGTTGATGGATCGAGCCGATATCGGCAGCGAGGAACGCAGCGGTGATGCAGAGACGGCGCCGATGGCCGACCCTCGACTGTTTAAGTACTCGCTGGACCTGCCCGCAATCGCCGAGGTGTGGCGGAGGGGCAGCGTGGTCGGTTCATGGCTTCTCGACCTCACCGCGGCTGCAATGCAGGAGAACCCCACGCTCGACAACTTCGCTGGGCGGGTATCCGACAGCGGGGAGGGCCGCTGGACGGTACTGGCTGCGGTGGAGAGCGGTACCCCTGTCCCGACCATCGCAGATGCGCTGTTCAGCCGGTTCGCAAGCCGCGACAACGCCGAGTTCGGTAACAAGGTGTTGTCGGCGATGCGAAGCGAGTTCGGTGGCCACAAAGAGAAGCAGGACTAGGCGTTGAGCTCAGGCACGCGCCAATTCGACCAAGCCTCAGAAGCATTGATCCTGTTCGGCATCACTGGCGATCTCGCTCGCAAGAAGCTCTTCACAGCCCTCTACAAGCTCGAATCTGACAACCAGCTGAACATGCCCGTGATCGGGGTTGCGTCGTCACAATGGACGCTCGACGAACTGCGGGGCAACGCCCGCGAGGCACTCGACGAGGCTGATCTGGAGGTCGACGAACAGATCTGGGAGCGGTTCGCAGCCCGTCTCGACTATGTGTCGGGCGACTACCGCGAGGCGTCTACGTTCGAACAGGTTGCCGAGAAAGTCGGTGACAGATTGTGCCCGGTCGCCTATCTCGCCATCCCGCCGTTTCTGTTCTCGACCGTGGTCGATGGGCTCGCGGCAACAGGGCTCAACTGCGGGAGGGTTGTGCTCGAGAAGCCCTTCGGCCGTGATCTCGCCAGCTCACGCGAGCTCGACTCGGCGGTGCTGGCGCACTATCCGGAAGAACGGATCTACCGAATCGACCACTTCCTCGGCAAGGAGCCGGTGCTCAATCTGCTGGTGTTCCGGTTCGCCAACAGCATCCTGGAACCGCTGTGGAATCGTCAGCATGTCAAGGGCGTCACGATCAACATGTTCGAGGATTTCGGGCTCGAGGGTCGGGGCAAGTTCTATGACGAGGTCGGAACGTTGCGCGACGTGGTCCAGAACCACCTGCTCCAGATCCTTGCCCTCCTGGCCATGGAGCCACCAGTGTCCGACGATGCCGATGCGCTCAACGACGAGACCGTCAAGGTGCTTCGGTCGATGCGTTCCATGGACCCGGCCAAGGCGTGGCGAGGACAGTACGACGGCTATTGCAGCGAGCCAGGGGTGAAGATCGACAGCGACACCGAGACCTTCATTTCGGTGCGGTGCGAAATCGACAGCTGGCGGTGGGCCGGAGTGCCGTTCACGATCCGGGCTGGCAAGGCGCTGGACCGAACCGTGACCGAGGCGATCGTAGAATTCCAAGCGGCCCCCAGGGCCCTCTTTTCGGAGGGGAACTTTCAACCTCGTCCCAACACTATGCGGTTCGAATTGAAGCCAAACGACGTGATCGAACTCAACATGCAGGCCAAACGTCCGGGCGAGAGCCTTAAAAGCGAACCGGTGAAACTCGAAGTCGACCACCGAGGCATCGAGTTCGGCCCCAGTCCCTACCACCGATTGCTGGGTGACGCCCTTCTCGGTGACAAGCGATTGTTCGCCCGCGGCGACATGGTCGACGAGGCGTGGAGAGTCGTTCAGCCGATTCTCGATTCGGCGCCGCAAGTGGAGTCCTACCGATACGGTGCCGACCCGTCTGAACTGCGATGACAGTGACCGATCACACGGTGGCGATCGACCTTGGCGGCACCAATGTCCGTGCCGCGCTGGTGGACGAGCGCGGCACGATCACAGATCGAATCCAGCGCCCCACCCCCCACTCACACCCTGAACCCACCGTGATCCTGGAGATGATGTCAGAAGTCGCCGGGGTC